>NZ_JBEZHO010000073.1:0-34772 GCF_040650615.1 Streptomyces sp. NPDC048643 | reverse complement strand
ACCGGGCATTGTGCAGTCCGTGAATGGCAAGTCTGACGCTGCTGTAACGCTGACTGCCGCTGACGTTGGTGCGTTCCCGGTTGCGGGTGGCGTGACCCGCACGCTCGCCCACCCGCTGCACAGACCTCCACCAGGAGAGGCCACTATGACCGCGATCACTGATGGGCCCGTGGCAGGGCTCTCGCCCGGCGGCACCGATACGGTCGCGCCCGAGACGTTCCGCGAGGCGATGACCCGCTTCGCCGCCAGTGTCACGGTGGTGACGGCCTACGACGCCAACGCGCCGGTCGGCTGTACCGCGACCGCTGTGTTCTCCCTGACCGACCAGCCGCCCACCATGGTGGTCTCCCTGGCGTCGGCGAGCGGCACACTCCGGCACATCACCGCGGCGGGCCTCTTCGCCGTGAACGTCCTGCCGTGGCGGCTGCGCGCCCTGGCCGACCGGTTCGCGCGGCTTCCCTCCGGGCAGCGGTTCGAAGGAGTCGAGCACACAGCCCGGTTCGGGGCACCGCTGCTCACCGGCGCAGTGGCCGGCCTGCTGTGCCGCGTCACCCGGCTCGTACCACTGGCGGACCACACGCTGGTGGTGGGTGAGGTGCTGCACGCGCAAACCGAGGACCGTGAGGACCCGTTGGTGCACTATGCCCGGCGCCAGACCCGCCCGGAGGCCTGAGTGCACTCGACCTCCCCGCACCGCACTCCCCCGCACCGCACTCCCCCGGACGGCACGCGCACACCTGCGGCGGGCGTCGGTCGCTGGCTGCGCCGCTACGGCCCACCGCCCACCACGGGCGAGGCGAAGGCCACCCTCGTCTGTCTGCCGCACGCGGGTGGCGCACCGACGTCCTTCCGCGACTGGCCGGCGCTCCTCACCCCTGCCCTCGACGTGATTGCGGTCTGCTACCCGGGGCGGCAGGACCGCTTCGACGAACCGTGCATCACCGATATGGCGGTGATGGCCAACGAGGTCGCCGCCACGCTGGCCCCGCTGGCCAAGCGAGCGCCTCTTGCCCTGTTCGGGCACAGCATGGGTGCCGCCGTGGCGTACGAGGCGGCGCGGCTGCTGCATTCCCGGCACGGAGTCCGACCGGCGCACCTGTTCGTCTCGGGCCTGGTACCACCCCACCGGGTACGTCCCGGCACTCGTCATCTGAAGAGCGACGCCGCCCTGACGGCCGACCTCCTCGAACAGGGCGGTACCGACGCCCTGGTGCTGGCCGAC
Source organism: Streptomyces sp. NPDC048643 (assembly GCF_040650615.1). Classification (NCBI taxonomy): domain Bacteria; kingdom Bacillati; phylum Actinomycetota; class Actinomycetes; order Kitasatosporales; family Streptomycetaceae; genus Streptomyces; species Streptomyces sp. NPDC048643. The sequence goes on along the minus strand of NZ_JBEZHO010000073.1, from coordinate 33,550 downwards.
GAGGAGCTGAGAGCCCTGGTGATGCCCGCGGTCAGAGCGGACTACCAGCTGATCGAGACCTACCGGCACACAGGTGCCGGGCCACTGGATATACCGATCACCGCGTACTACGGGCAGGACGATGCCCGAACGCCACGGAGCGCCATGCCGGACTGGCAACTCCACACGCACGCCCCCACCAGGACCCGCTCCTTCCCAGGCGGCCACTTCTACCTCCAGCACCACCGAAGAGACCTGACGACGGACATCCGGGACCGGCTGCTGGCGTCGCTGTGACGCTTACGGGTCTCCACGCCGCGCGTCACCAGCGCCGGCCGGCTGCCGAGCAGCCGGGTGCTCGGCTTCAGTGCCGTTTGGGCACCAGGATGCCGTCCACGATGAGCCCAGTGCCCTTGGGGCGAACCGTCTGCGGCGCTGGAGGGCGAGCATCGGCCTGAGATGGTTGATGATGCAGTCTGCCGGCTTCGACACGCCGAACTGCAGCGCCACGACTACCGGGTGCTGAGGTTCCAGGCGACGTCGTAGCGTGCTCTTGATGACATTGATGTCGCAGTGTTCCGGCGTGACACCTCCGCCAAGTCCCGGCGTTTCGACAGCGAGACCCACCCCTCGCGTGGGACTCCCGCCGGAAGCCGCCCGATCGACGGTCGGGGAAATCCCCGGATGCTTACGCTCGGGGGGACTCGAGGCGGCCCGCTTACTGCAGCCACTGCTCGTCTCCGCCCCGCCCCCTTCTCTCTTCTTCTTCAACCGGCCTGGCAAAAGCGGCTCCAGAGGGGATGTCGGCATTCCGACCACGGTAGAAGGAGCGTGGTGAGCTGGGCGGATACTGGTGCTGGCTTCGTTCCTCGCGCAAGAGATGCTGCAAGAGATGTCGCAAGAGATGCTGCAGGAGTTCGCGCAGGAGATGTGGTGTCAGCCGGGCGCGGGATGACGTGCTCAACGCGCGGACGTGCTTGTGGGACTTGTTGTGCTCCTGCTTCAGGCCGGACAGGGCGTCGCCCTTGCCTGCCGGTGGGGCGTGAGCTGTCCGGTGTCGGGATGGTCTCAGTCGGCCGTCGTGAGTGTCCTGCCAGCACCGGCCTTGGCGGCGGATTCCTCCCACGCCATGCCGTCGTTGCGGCTCCCGGGCAACGGCCGGCCGACCACGACAACCAGCCGGGTATCGGCATCGATCCCGATGCCCGCCAAAGTCGTTGGGCCCACACCCTGCAATCGTGTTGGCTAGTGGCACCGAACCGTCAGTACCGCAGGTGGCCGCTTGGCTGGAGCAGGGAGTTGAACGTGCAGGACAATGTTGTCGACCCAGTTGCCCACAATCGGGCAGCCTGGGACAGGTATGTCCAAGAGGGTAACGAGTGGTCGAGGCCGGTGAGTTCTGAGGATGTCGAGCGCGCCCGCATGGGTGACTGGTCGATTGTTCTCATCGGGCATGAGCCAGTCGACCGCTCCTGGCTTCCGACGGACCTGAGCGGCAAGGACGTGTTGTGCTTGGCCTCCGGCGGTGGCCAGCAGGGTCCGATCCTTGCCGCCGCAGGGGCGCGGGTCACCGTATTCGACAACTCACCGGGCCAGCTCGGCCAGGACCAGATGGTGGCGGCGCGCGACGGACTCGAGTTGCGCACCGTCCTCGGCGATATGCGCGACCTCAGCGCCTTCGGCGACGCGACATTCGATGTCGTATTCCAACCGGTTTCCAACCTGTTCGTACCAGACCTCGCAGCGGTGTGGCGCGAGTGCTTCCGCGCGCTGCGACCGGGCGGCACCCTGCTCGTGGGCTTCCTCAACCCTGATGTGTACTTGTTCGACCACGAGGCGCTCGACGAGCGCGGCGAGCTGACCGTCGTGCACAAGCTGCCGTACAGCGATGTCACGCAGTACTCCGCCGAGGAACGCGCCACGAAGTTCGGCGCGGATGCCGCACTTGAATACAGCCACACCCTCACCGACCAGATCGGCGGCCAGCTCGCCGCGGGGTTCGTCGTTACCGGCTTCACGGAAGCGCCGCACCAAACCAACGCATCCGCTCCGTACATGTCGCACTATTTTGCAACGCTGGCGGTCAAGCCGGGCTGACCCCGCCGTGGGGCCGGATGACACAGGCGTGTCTCGGACGGATGGCCCAGTGGAGCGCTACGCCAGCCCGCTCCCCCACTGACTTCGCTGAGCCCGCATCTTTCGCAGATCGTCACTGGACGTCGCGTGTTGGGCAGCCTGGCTCGGTGCAGCACGTGAGTCCGCTACTTCCCGTCTGCCCCTTGACCGGTGTCCGGACCGGCCAGGTGGGACGGAGGCGACCAGCCATGTCGGCCGGACGCTTCGCCGAGGGGGGAGCTGGTCGGCGTGAGGCACCCGTTCCGCGGACTGCTGTCAGACACCGGTCGGAAGTGCGAGGACGTGCTCACCAAGCAACCGGAGGGTTACAACGAAGACCGTGGTACTCCCCGGCTGAGGGGGGGAAGCAGCCGACCGGTTCCGATCTGACCGACACAGGCCAAGTCCCTCGTCGCGAGGCCGTCGCGACGAGGGACTTGGAAGGTTCCACCTTCGCTCAGGGGCCGCCCTTTGCTCGCAGTTGGTTCCTGCGGCTACCAACTGAGGTGAGGCCTTCGAGTGTCGTGCAGCCCGAAGAAGCTGCGCTTGTCCAGGCACGAGGAGGCGCGCCTGGCATGGCTTCCGTCCGGCAGCCGCCTTTGCTCGATTGTCCAGCTGCGAGCAGGGCCCTCCTAGCGTCCAGACACGTTGGTTGTCGCGGACCGGAGTGCCTTGGGCCTTGCCACGGCAGTTGAGGCGGCCGCGTCGGTCAGGCCAGGGCCCTCCGGGGACGGGGTCCTGGGCATCTGCAGATTGGCCACCTGGCTGGTGACCCGCCCCATGCTCTCGTCCGAGGAGGACGCTGGACTCGGTGTCCTGCGGGGGGAGTTGCCGGCGGAGGTGGAACGCTCGACCGTGTAGGGAAGGTGGGCCGGCTTGTTCAGACCCTCCATACCCAGCTCGGCCGCCTTGCTGACGCCAAGATTGCTGGCTTGGACGAGAGTGATCTTCTCGCCTCGGAGATTCGTCAGGTCGGCCGGGTTCTGAGTCGCGTCGGTGCGCCAGGCGCCCTGGTTGTCCTTGCCGAGACTCAGCTGCGGCAGAACCCGGACATTGCCGACCTGGAACGCTTGCATCGTAATGTCATTCCAGGTCGCCGGATCGACCTGCAGCATCGGCATGTCCGTCTGCGTACCGCCCGGCGGCGTGGTGGGGGTGCCGTACGTGGCATGAATACCGTCGGCCAGCGCACTGATGTTCATGCGGCCGATAATGTCCGCGCGCCTGGCGTCCTGGGTGTTGTACTTGGCCCCCAGGTCGTTCTCGGCAGCGAGACTCACCGTGTCGGGCCGAAAACGCTTGTCCGTATCCCTCGGGTTGAACGTCACGTCGCCCCGCTTGGCCCCCTCCTGAGCCATCGTGGCGAGATAACCGACATGCATCGTCGCGGCCACCTTGGCCGCCTCCTGCCCGCGAGTGCCTTCCCTCGTATAGATGGCGAAGGTGTCGAGGTGCGGCATCATCTGCGGGTCGATGTCCGCGTCACTGTGCTGCTCGGTCATGGCCTGAAAGCTGGAGTTCAGGACGTGGCGCATGTTGGCGTCCCGGCCGTGCGAAAGATCGACGACCTTGAGCTCCGCGGTCGAGAAGTCGAAAGGCGCCACGGCTTGCGTCGTGAAGTTGGCATCCTGCTTGACGGCATCCCACTCGGCTGTAGACATGTGGTGGTGGGACAGGTCCACGCTGAGGCCGGTCTCGTTCGCCCGAAGAAGATACGTCGTCAGGTCCTTCGCCGCGATGTATCCGGCATTGCTCATCTCCATCCTGAAGATGTCATCAACCGTCTGATGGTTGTACTTCGGCCCCAGGACAGTGGCGAGCTGTCGCGTGTCCTCGCGGATGTGGCGAACATTGACACCGTGCTGCTGCGCCTCAGCCCGGTAGCCGTCCATCAGCTCCTCCACATGCCTCTGTCCGGTATCCCCCGGGCGACGGCGAGGCAGAACAACCAGCTGCTTCTCGGAGTTCGGGTAACGCTCGCTCAGCGCCTTCAACCCTGCCTTGGCGTTGTCACTGAGTTCCTCTCCGAACCAGATCATCTGAAGCCTCTCCGGCTCCTGGGCCGGATCACGGTCGGGCATGTGACGTCCTATCTGCGCTGATGACCCCGTGCCATCGACTGCCCCCAACAACGGACTGACCACGCGAAGGGTTCAGCACGTTGAACCGACAACGCCGACGCTCCGTCGTATGCGTGACGAACAACCACTGATCAGACGGAGTACGTAAATGACCACCCCCGAGCCGCAGCCGGCGCAGGCTCCCGAGCAAAAGCCAGCCTTCATCCTGTACATGGACGGCCCCGAGTACGACGAAGGACTGCACCGGCTGACGCTCTGGGTACGCCACCTCCTGCTCCCGGTGTACGGCAGGGAAGTCACCTCCGGCGCGGAATGGTGCTCCAGCTGGTGGAAACACCCAGAAGCGGTCGCCCAGTTCTACGGACTGTGGATGGCCTGGCAAGAGCTCACGGGCCCCGAGTCCGGCGCAACCGGGCCATCCACCTGGCACCGTGACCATCTCACCCACATCCTGGCCTCGCTGCGAGACCCTTCGGGCCCCTTCTCGGGCTGCAAGCCGGGCCGACACCGCGCCAAACAGCCACCCGAGATGGACCCCTTCCCGAGCTGACCGGTTGCTGGTGTTGAGGCCGCCTGGCCTCTGCATGCTCGATCCGTAGCGATCGAAAGAACCGGAGTCGTGAGGGCCGCCAGGCCGTCCGTATGGGCCTCCGGACACGTTGCCTCCGCACACCGTCCCTGGAGCCGGGGTACGCCCTGTGCGGAGGCAGTGGTCGACCGCCTCCGTGACGCAGAGGTTCTGCGGGGATGTGCAGCGGTCGTCCTCCTCGGCCGGGGAAGTCCCCCCAGCCCACCTCTAGCCCTCTTGTCCCACCCGGGGCCGACAAGCCCCGCGAGTATTGACTCGGTTGATTGTCCGCTCGACTTCGTTGCTGCGTTTGCGGATCGCGTTGCCGATCACGACCGTAACGGGCCGGACCGCCACCTAACGGCGCGCATCCGCAGCCGTGAGGTCGGTGAACGTCGCCGCCTGGTCGACGAGTTGCACCATCAGCACCTCTCGGGCGATCAACGCAGACGACACGGACCGCGTGTCCCCGTCCAAGAGCAGCGCTGCGACGTCCCACAGAAGTCCGTGACCGATCTCTGCGGCGCGCCGCAGCTCGTGCTGGCCGCCGTGGAGGTCGAGCCGGACGAGTTGGTCCTCAAGGACCGCGAGCCGCCCTGCGTACCGGCATGCTGCCTCGCCTTGGACGCGGCGGACACACGCAGCGTCTTCGGCCTCCAAAGCGTCTTCCAAGCGCTCGCTGAGAAGGGGGACGAGGGCGATACCGGGCACGACGACGTCGACGGCGAGACCCGCACGGATGGCGAGCAGGCCGACGAGCAGGCTGACGATCACGGCGCAGATGGTGGACCGTCGTACCGCAGGCAAGGCCGGGGCCAGAGTGATGCGACGGACCGTTCGTCGGCCCATCCAGCGAAGGCCGCAGCGAGAGATGTATCCGGTGCCCGGGGCGATGACGCCGATTTGGTGGGGGACCTTGGGGAGGCTGCCGTCGCTGGGCACGGTCCAGACAAGCCAGCCCCAGCGCGCGTTCTCCATGACGAGGACGGGCTCGCACTCGGTTGAACAAGCGGCGCTGAGCGGGTGACCGGCCCGCAGGGCGTGTGCCTGCTTCGTGTCCCATCGGTCCGGGGCGTGCGGGAAGGGGCGCAGGTCCTGATCCATGCTGCCAGCTCATCCGCCGGCCCCGACCAGACCACCAACCACCAGCCCGATCAGTGGTCACGGTCTGACAACACGCGCGTCTCATAGCCGTGGTGGGGCTCGTGGCCGGACTCGGACGGGGATGAGGGAAGCCATGGTTGGCACTTCAACCTGCGTCACATCGCCGGAGACCCCTGTACACCAGTCAGTTGATAACGCCCTCGAGGATGCTCAGAAGCATCCGCGGCCCTCACTGCGGGGACGGCGAACACTGTCCTGACTCTGCTGCCGGCCGCTGGTTGAGAAGCTCCCTTGCCGCTTCGACAGCTTCTTTGTTGAGGTCCTCGATGGGGCACCCTCCCCAGCTCTCCTCCCAGTCGTCCAGGCTGATCGCGCAGGCAACGAGGGGAGCCAGCTCTTCGGGGTAGCCAAGGTCGTAGGCGACGTCAGCCCAGATGAGATGGGTACCGGTGGCAGGGTTCAGAGATCCGTCGGCGATCTGGGCAGCGACCCAGTACGCCATTTCCCACTTCGCGGCGCGCGGGTCGGTAGGCGGCTGGAAGAGCAGTCCTAGCTCTTCCAGCACCCGGTCAAAGAGCTCTGGCGCTTCGGGTTCCTCTCTTCGAAGAAGCCCGGCCAGCAGGGGAAGCGAGGGGCTCTCTACTCCCGCGATCAGTGCGTCCAGCCCTGCCCGGATGAGACGGTCAGACCCGACGTGCCTGCAGAATGCCCTCTCGCGTGCGATGTGGCTGAGCTGCTCAAGGGCTTCGTTGGGAGTCATCAACGTCTTCTTGGTAGAGGTCTGGAAGCGGAAGGTTCGCCCATCCGCCGACAACACCGCACCAAGTCTCCCTTCGGGGCGGCTGGCTTTGTTTGTGAGTTACCGGTTCTGGCACCGATCTTCGGGAGCGGTCGCGGAGTGTCACCGGGGCAACCGTATGAGGTGGGTCGGCCGAAGGGCGGTTTGCCGGGACAGTCTAAATTTCCAGGCGCTCTCTCGAGCCGTGCTGGCATCGTATGAACCCATGGCAGCGATAGACGACACATCCGAACCCGACAGCCCTGTCCGCAGGGCCTATCCGCCCCTGGTGGAGGCAGCGTGGCTGTATCAGGCGGATCAGGTGTGTCCGGAAGACCTATCGATGACCGCTGCGTGTGACGCGGCCAGCCGCGAAAACGGCTCAGCGAACGTCCGGCGAAGGCAGCCCGCCGACCCGCAGATGAATCGCCGGACCGTCAGCCTGATCACAAAGCCCTGCTCAGCGAGCGGAAAGTCCTTCAGCCTGCGCTGTAACGGTCATGGACTCGGTCATCAAAGCGGCCGCAGTCCGCACACACCTCTGCGCGGCCATCGCCGACCGCCTCCCCCTCGACGGCAACATCATCGAGGCCGGCACCGACTCCTACCGCCTCGCCACCACTCGCACCGAAACAGCAGCGAGCGGTCAGCTGAGTGGCGAGGACCCACCGGGACTTTCAGTTCTCCAGAAGGCGCCGACGCCACCACCCGCACGCACCCCACGAACCTGTCAGCATGAGGTGAGGACTGAGGGAAACACTTCGGCGGTCGAATTCGGAATCGAGCCTGGAGACGAGCCTGCCAAGGTCTTCCCGAGCACCACGAGGAAGCCGCAACAGCACGTCCTCCAGGCGGTCTCGCGCCACGAGCGGATCACAGCACTCGCAGCCCATCACCGGATCCGGCAGCACGCGCCCTGGCTGTTTCAGATGCCGCTGACACTCAGCCAGGGCTGCAGCCACAGCCCCTGGCCATAGTCGGTCCTCCTCCAACTTCCGGATCGCCACGCGAGTTGCCGCAGACACACCGCGGACCCGGCAGACCGGAATCCCTCTTCTGGGCCGCCAACGCTTCCCGCGCAGCCCCTTCGGACGCCTACGTGGCATCGGCCTTTCGGATCAACATGCCGTCATCCTGTCACGGACCGGGCTGCCTCCGCGTGTGGTCACAGAGAGCCCGCACCACGGCAGGTGCTCCTCCTTCTCACGGATATTCCTGCACTCTCCGGACGGAACGTGCTGTCGGAACCCATCGACAAGCGGCCTCGGTTGAGACCTAGGCAGCCAGTGCGGCCGGGCTGGCGGACCACTCACTCCTCTGCAGTTGCTCAAAGATCCGCCGCCCGAAGCCCCCGACCTCGTGGTCGGGGCCGTGGTCGGGCTCAAGGTCGTAGTCGTAGTCGTAGTCGCGGTCGTGGTCGGGCTCAGGGCCGGCATCGGGGTCGTGGTCGGGGTGGTGGTCGGGGTGGTGGTCGGGGGCCTGGTCGTGGTCTTGCTCCGCGCCGTGGTCGTGGTCGCGGGCCTGGTCCTGCTCCGCGTCGGGGTCGTGGTCGGGGTGGGGGTGGGCCTAGCCGTGGATGCTCATCGGTGCCCAACGCCGAACTGCGCAGCGCGATTGCGCGCTCGGCGGCTCTGCGCAACGACGTTCGTGCGCAACGGTTGCGCACGGAGTGGGGGCCTGAGTTCGTGGCCCTGCGCGGTTGCGCAGTAGCAGTGGCATCCCTCAAGCGTGTCGTGGACCGATCTGCGGTCCGGTCGGCCGTGGTGGGGGCTGTGGTCGGGCCGACCACGGGTTTCGAGTCCTCATCGTGACCGTGGTCGGGGTCTGGTGGTCGGTGGTCAGGTCGGGGTCGGTGGATTTGCTCTAGGTCATCAACAGTCGTTGCGACCTGGGAGTTTGAACATGCCTGCGGACAAAGCGCCATCCGCCCTTGTGGCTTCGGGCATCACGCTGGAGAGGATGCGGCGACGCGTTCATCTCACGCGTCTGGCGGCTTGGACTGCCATAGCGGCCGGCCCGACCGCTCTGTGCATCGCGATCACCTCGGGCCCGACCACGGTTCAAGCCGCGGTTGCGCAAGCTGCGCCCACGCGCCCGGTTGCGCAACGCTCCGACCCGGCCGGCTTTGCGCAGTTGTTCGTCGGTGCCTGGTTGCACAGCAGTGCGGATGACGCCTCGAGTGCGCAGGCGCGGCTTGCGCAGTCGATGGCGCCGGACGTCGAGCTGCCCGACCGGGGGGAGCGTGCGCAGCCAGGGCCGGAGTCGGTGACAGCGGTGCGCAGTGCGCCCCGCTCGGGGGACGTGTGGTCGGTGACGGTGGCTGCGCAGTACGCGGATGGCCGATTGCTCACCTTCGCCGTCCCCGTTGTCGCCGGCCGGGCTGGGGGTTCTTTCACGGTGACCGGCGCTCCCGGTGTTGTGGCTGGACCGGTGCAGGCCAAGGCGCCGCAGTCGCCGTACCAGGTGCCCGTTCCCGAGGGCCGTCTGTCGTCGTCGGTGGGTGAGTTTTTGTCCGCCTACCTGGCGGGTGCGGGTGAGGTGGACCGCTACCTCGCTCCTGGGGTGGCGCTGTCGGCGGTTTCGCCCGCCCCGTTCGAAGGGGTGAGGGTGCAGCAGGTGCGGGCGATCGAGGAGGCCGCAAGCGCCGGAAAGGCCGTCGACGGTGCGGCAGTGCACGTTCTGGTCCAGGTCGAGGCCCGTGACGGGGACGGGCGGTGGCCGCTCGCGTACGAGCTGGCGCTCACTGCCCGGTCGGGACGGTGGGAGGTCACCGGGCTGGACTCCGGAACTCCACTTCTGGACGGGGGCCGGTCATGACAGGGGTGCACGATCTGATGCTGGCGGGGCAGCTCAGCGATCTGGGCGACAGCTGGATCAGCATGTTCACCCAGTGGGCGGACAAGGGCCTGCAGGCCGGACTGGTCTGCATCGTGGTTGTCGTCATGATCCAGCGGTTCAGCATCAAGGCGGGCATCGCCGCCCTGCTCTCCCTGGTGGTCGCGCTGGGCCTGTACAACTCGCGCAACGACCTGGCGAGGATGTTCGAGGACGAGGTCAGCCATCCCTCGCAGGGCGCCCCAGCCGTGCCCGGGCCAGCTCCGGTATCGGGCGAACGCGCGTCTGGCACGGGCGGGTGGCTGTGAGCGCGGCCGTCGCCCGCTCGGGGCGGTTCTATACGGCTGCGCGCCGGCACCCGTGGGTGCTGGGCAAGGTCGCCGACTGGAAGATCCCGCTGGGTCCGTACACGCCTGCGCAGATCGCGGTCGCTCTCTGCGGCGGTTTCGCGCTGTTCAAGTCGATCTCTCTCTGGTCGTGGATGGGCCCTGTCCCGGTCGTCGCCTGGGTCCTGGCGATCTGGGCTGTGCGCCGCCCGAAGGTCCGCGGTCGTACGCCGCTGCAGGCGGCGCTCGGCTGGTTGCTGCTCGTGTGGCAGCCTGCGGGTGGCCGGCTCGGTGGCCGTGCCGCCCGGGACCGCGCTGCCCGACCCTTCCTGGGCGGCTTCACCCTCGAGGATGCGCCCGCGCCTGCTCGGGTGCGTGCGCCGTCTCGCACCGCGCTCGGGCCGGCCGGCCGGTCTGCTTCACCTCGCCGCGTGGTGGCGACAGGCCGCGTTGGCTTGTCGGTCGGGCCGGCGTCGCAGGTGGAGCAGCTTCTCGCGCTCGCCGGGCAGAGGGCAGGTGGACGGTGAGGGTGCCGATACGTCACATCGCCGGTCACCTGGTCTGGTCGACGCACGGCAGCGTGTGGGCCCTGTACCGGCTGCACCCGGGCCCCGATGGGCAGGGGCGGCGTGAGGAGAGCGTGCAGGGCACCTATGTGCCCGGGGCGGTCCGCGACGAACAGCTGTCGAAGATCACCCACCTGGTGCGGTCGTTGTCGGGGGCACCGCGCCTGTTCGGGCTGTGCGCCCGTATCGACGCGGGCGAGGTCGCCTTGCGGATGATCGAGGGTATCGAGCCGGTCGCGGCCCCGCAGAATGACGGCCCGCATCCGTGGGTTCAGAACGTCGAAGCAGCCCTGGACCTGCTGGACGGGCAGGAGATGCATCGCCGCACCCTGTGGCTGGCCGTCCCGCTCACCACCGAGAGAGCGGGCCTGCGCATGACGGCCTCCGTCGGAGCAGCGTGGGCGGAACTCTCCCCCACGCTCGGAGTCCTCCCAGCCCCGGTGGCACAGCGCGAGGTCCGCGCCTACCGGGAGCAGGCATCCCGGGTGGAGGCCGCGCTCGCCGGCGGCATCGCGTTCCGCCCGGCCCGGCCCGCGGAGGTCGTGTGGATGGTTCAGCACGCTGTGCACCGCGGGCTGCCCGAGCCCCTGCTCGCCGAGGCGGAGACCAGTGCGATGTATGGCGGCCAGGTCCGCGACGGGGTCCTGCGCTGCCCCAGTTACGCCGACCTCGGGCAAGTGCGGCTCCAGGAGGGAGGTGTCGACCCCGCGGCCGACGCTGTCGACAGCCTCAAGGGCAGCAATCAGGTCGCCCGGTCTGGGCGGAGTGCCTGGTGGCGGGTGAACAGCGGCTCGCCGTTGCGGCGGCGCTGGCTCCAGGTCGAGTCCGACGCAGGTACCGGCTATCAGGCGCAGCTGGCGCTGGCGGAGTGCCCGCCCTCGGTGAGCCAGGATTCTGCGGATCTGTTCGCGCAGTTGGAGATGCTCGACTTTCCCGTCGACTACACCATCGACCTCACCCTGGTTCCGGCGGAGAAGGCCCGCGACCAGGTGCGGCGCAAGAAGAACGAACTCATCGACCAGGCCGATCAGTACGACGCCCGCCCCACCGGCATGCCCGCCTCACTCACCGATGCCGCGCGCGACCTGGGCGAACTGGACGCACGCCTCTCCCGGACCTCGGTCGAGGTCGAGGTGCAGTCCGTGACCGTCCTGACCGTGTGGGGACCCACCGCCGCGATCTGCGACGCCAGGGCCCGGGCCCTGACCGCACTCTTGGGCGGCGCCGACTACCGGGCGGTGCGCCCGGCCGGCCTGCAGGAGGCCCTGTTCACCCTCGGCTTGCCCGCAACCGTGCGACCCGGAGCGGCACGGGAGTTCACCCAGCACCAGGTCTCCGAGGACTGGGCATTGGGCGGTGCCTTCACCACCGCGGAGGTGGGCGACCCGAACGGCATGTTCCTGGGCATCGACCTCGACTGCGGCACCACCCGCCCCGTGATGATCAACGTGGCGGATGCGCCCAAGCAGGACGTGTCCGCGTCGATGGGCGTCGTCGGGGATCTCGGCGCGGGAAAGAGCGTCCTGCAGAAGCTGATCGCCGAGTCGGTGTGGGCGCGGGGCGGTTGCGCCATCTGCATCGACCGCACGCCGGTCCGAGAATGGGCCACATTCGCCCGCACCGCGGCGAAGGGCCGCGTGCAGATCATTGACGCCGCTCAGGCAGAAGTCTCGATCGACCCGCTGCGCATGTTCGCGGGCCCCGAGGGACGCCACTACGCCCTGTCCTACCTCACCCTGCAGCTAGGGATCGGCCCGGTGAGCACCAACGGGGAGGTCCTGCACCATGCCGTGGAGCGGGCCGCCTGCGGCGAGAGCCCGTCCATGCGCCGCGTGCTGGACGTCCTCGAGGCGATGGCCACCAGCGAAGGAGGCAGGCGGCAAGACGCGGCAGCCACCCTCGCTGGCCTCATCCGCGTCGTCGCCACCAACCCGCTGGCAGCGATGGTGTTCGACCCCGACCTGCCGCCGGTGCGCCTGGACGCGTCCAGCACCTCCGACATGATCGTCATCACCACGACAGGCGTGACGCTGCCCCCCAAAGCCGCGTTCGACAAGCCTGAAGTGCTGCAGCAGCAGCCCCTGGAAGCTCTCATCGGCCGGGCCGTCCTGTATCTGATCGCGGCGATCGCCCGGCAGACAGCGTTCGAGGACCCGTCCCGGTTCACGGCCGTCGTCCTGGACGAGCTGTACTGGCTCACCTCGTCGGCGGAGGGCACCGCGCTGGTCCACGAGATCCTCCACGACGGCCGCAAGCACGGCGCGGGTCTGCTCGCCGGATCCCACGACGCCGCCGAGCTCGGACCCGACCGGGGCCTCATGGCCTACCGGGCCCTCGCCCGCACAGCGGATCGTGAACGCGCCCGCCGGGGACTGGAGTTCATCGGCCTGGACCCCGACGACACCGAGCTGGTACGCCTGGTGACCAGCGGCCTGTCCCCCGTCGGGCAGCGCGGCCGCGAGGGAGAGTTCCTGCTGACCTGCCCCCGGCAGAACACCGGCCGGGTGAAGACCGTCATCCCCCGCATCGACCGCATCACCACGTCCATCACCACCACCCCAGGACGGCGCTGACATGCGGTGCCCAGAGCGCGGCACGCTCCGCTCCGCCGCATTCGTCCTGCTGCTTGCCACCGTGTTCGTCGTGGTGAACAGCCAGGTCGTCTACGCGGCGGGCACCAGCAGCAGCGTGAGCGGAGACCTGCTCGCCCCGCTGAACATCACCTCCTCCGAGGGGGTGCCGATCAACGGGTATGAGCTGAACGCTTCGGGCGGGTCCATCCTCGCGTTTAAGTCCCAGGCTCTCGCCTTCGCCCTGTCCGGCCTGTTCACGCTGATCCGGCTGCTCGTCGGACTGGCGGGATGGGCGATCGAACTGGCCTTCCGGTTCCCCCTGCTGAAGATCCTGACCCGTCCCGCGCAGACGGTCGCCGACAGCTACAACACCGTGGTCGTCGACGCCCTCGGGCTGAAGGGTCTGCTGTTGGCGTGGGCCTTCGTCTTCGCAGGGTTCATGATCGTGCGGGGCAAGGTCGGACGCGGTCTGGGCGAGATCTTCCTGACCCTGCTGATCGCGGCGTTCGCCGCGTCGGCGTTCGTCCGGCCCGACTACCTCCTCTCCCAGGACGGCCCGCTCGCTCAGGGACAGCAGGTGGCCGCCGAGGTCGCACAGCAGTCCGTCAACTCCTACAACTGGGGCGGCAAACTCGCCAGCCGCGGCCCGTGCGACGCCATCGCCGGCAACGCGGAACTGGGGTGCCTCGAGCGTGAGGGGGAAGGACCGGTGTCGGCCGCCGAGGTGGCCCGTCCGATCCAGGACTCCATCACCAACGCACTGATCGTCAAGCCGTACATGCTGCTTCAGTACGGGCGCATCCTCGACCCGTCCAAAGCCTCCGACACCAAGGCCTACGCCGTCCACCTGAAATGGATCACCGGCGGCTACAAGGCGAGTGCGGTCAAGGAGGACAAGGACGACCCGTGCGGGCTCCTGAAAGGGCCGGCGAAGAAGTGGTGCCAGCGCGAGCACGCCGGACAGTCCGCGAAAGACTCGCTGCCCGACTTCACCCCGGGCGGGCAGCTCCTCGACACCGCAAACCCTGTCCTGAGCGAGGAGGACCAGGAGTTCGCCGCGTTCCTCGCCGATCTGAAGAAGGCCGGACCCGTCGGCACGTCCTGCGCCGCCTATGCACAAAAGCCCACCTGGTGGCGGGTCGGCGGCGCCGCCCTGCTCCTGGTCGCCGCCCTGTTCATCTGCGGCATGCTGCTGTCTTCCGCGATCGTTCTGCTGGGCACGCAGGCCGTGTGCGTGGCGGCCGCGACCACCGGAGGCGTCACCTTCATTGCCGGCATGCTGCCGGGGCCGGCGCGCCAGAGCGTGTGGAAGTGGCTGTCCCTGTGGGGCATCGCGGTCCTCGCCATGGTCGGTGTGTGCGCGTTCGTGCCGTTCTTCGGGATCGCCGTGGACGCCACCATCACAAACGGCCCCGACCTCATGGTGGAGCGGATCCTGCTCATCGATGTGCTGGCCATCGCCGGCGCGGCAGGCCACCGCCGCCTGCTGGCCGGGATCACGTCGTTCGGGCAGCGGATGGCGCTGCGGATGCGCTACGCCAAGGTCGGCGGCACCCACCTGCCCGGCGACAGCAGCGAACTCGGGGCGGCGCTCGCCTTGAACTCGCCCGCAGGAAGCGGCGGGTACGGGGGCGGTCTGCGCTCCCTGGCCGGTGGCCGGGGTGGCAGGTTCGCCCTGCTCGGTACCCGTCATCGGCTCATCAGTGCACTGTCCTCGGTGGCCGACGGCCGCGGGATGCCCGCGGACCCGGGCCGGATCCTCAGCGATGCCACCGCCGAGGCGGGCCGCGGTCTCGCACCCCTGACCGCGGCCGCCGCCCTCGGCGGGCTAGGCACACGGATCGGTGCCAAGGGGACCTACGGGCTGCTGATCGGCCGCCGCCCGGACCGGGAGCAGCTCGCCAAGTGGCAAAAGCCCACCGCCCAAGGCGATGTGAACGCGGGCGGACCTGCCACGGGCCGTTCTGCCGTCAGCGGTGGAACACCGCGTCGGCCATCCGGGCCGGCAGACCGGTACCGCAACGCGGGCGGGCAGGTCATCGACCGAACGTCCGGGGAAGTGGTGCACGACCAGAACAGCGACCGCACCCTGCTGTCCACCCGCGCCCACAACCGGCTCGTCCGCTTCCGCGGCTACCGCATCCTCAACCGCGGCACCCGAGCCGCCTACGGCGCGACCGCCGGTCTGCCGACGACCGCACGCCGCGCCGGTGAACGACGCACGCAATACGCACACGATGCACGCCAGCAGGTACGCGTGTGGGGCAACACCCTGCGCGAGGACGGCCGCGCCTGGACCGCCGCCGGCCTTCACGTCCGCCAGACACTGCGCGAGGACAGCACCGACCGGGGAGCCCGCGCACCCTTCACCGGCCCTCGTCGCCTGCCGTCCGCGCCCTCACCGGCCAGTGGGGCAAATCGCGCACCCGCCATGAAACGCCAGGCCCCGCCAGCTGCGCCGACCAGGTCTCCCGAGCCAGGCACCGCCCCAGCCACTTCAGCACGCCCGGCGCAGCAGGTGCAGCGACGCCCCGACGGGACTCGGCTCCCCGGCGTCGCACGCACCGGCTCCCAGGCCCGCAACGAGGCGCAGATTCGGATGCAGGAACTGATGCGGCGCACCAGTCCCGAAGCCGAACGGCTCCGCCAGGAACGCGAGCAGCAACGCCCGCGCAGCGGAAGTGACGACGGCCAGGAGGACAGCGAGTGATGGCCGGAGCATCCCGTGTGCGCCGCCTCAGACGGTGGGTGTGGGTGACGGCGGTCCTGCTGTTCGCGGCCGTCTGCTGTGCCGCGCCCATAGCGGGCGCCATCGGCGCCGTCACCGCCCTGCAGGTGGCCGCCGACGACGGCGGGATCGCCGAAGGCGGCAGCGCAGCCGACATTCCGCCGCGCATGCTCACCGCGTACAAGAAGGCGGCATCGCAGGTGGTCCGGTACGTGCCGACGTGCCAGGGCATGCGCTGGCCGGTCCTCGCCGGGATCGCCAAGGTCGAGTCGAACCACGCCATCGGCCGCAGCATCACCGCAGACGGCGACATCCGCCCCAAGATCTACGGTGTGCTCCTCAACGGCTCCGGTGCCGGCGGCAACACCACGGCTGTGGCGGACACCGACGGCGGGAAGTGGGACGGCACCGCGGCCGGCGAACGGGCCGTAGGCCCCTTCCAGTTCCTGCCCTCCACCTGGGAGCACGTAGGCAAGGACGCAGGCGGCGACAAGCGGGCCGACCCGCACAACGCCGACGACGCCGCCCTCGGCGCAGCCATCTACCTCTGCGGAAACGGCCGTCACCTCACACAGCGCTCTCAACTGAAAGCGGCGATCCTGCAGTACAACCACTCCGCCACGTACGTGGACAACGTGCTGGCCTGGATCGACCAGTACACAGCTGCCGTCAACCATCCGGACCTGAGTAAAACGTCCGGCAAAGCCCGCTCCGTCATCGACACGGCATGGTCCCAGCGCGGCGTTCCGTACTCGTGGGGCGGCGGCAACGCCAGCGGCGCCTCCTACGGAATCTGCTGCTCCCCCAGCGGCAAAAGCGGGGCGAGCATCAAGGGCTTCGACTGCTCCGGACTGACCACCTTCGCGTACGCGCAGGCCGGGATTCGGCTGCCGCGCACAGCGGCAGGGCAGGCCGGCGCCGGCACGCGGATACCCGCCAGCCGCGGCAAGGGTGCCCTGCGCCCCGGCGACCTCGTCTTCTACGCCTACGCACCGGGCCGCGATTCGACGATCTACCACGTCGGCATCTACGTCGGCGACGGGCAAATGATCAACGCTCCCCGCCCCGGCGCAGTCGTGCGCCTGGACTCCATCGACGTCATGTCCGGCTACGCAGGAGGGGCCCGGCTCCTATGAAAACCCTCACCCAACGCGGCTACGTCCACGCTCCCTGCAGCCAACGTGACGGGCAACCGACCCTCATCGCGGCCGCATTCATCGCGCAACGGTCAGTCGGTCCGCCACCAGCCCTGGCCCGTGTGCCAGTCCTTCACCCACTCCAAGAAGCCGCCCGGCGGCGAAAGGACAGGTTCACCGCCCGGAACCCAGACGTAGTGCCGATTCGTGACGTAGGGAGCCGCCCCAGCATCGCTGAGAGTCCAGATCTGGCCCCGCTGAGGGCCGGCCACCACAAGCGTCCAGAACGCGGCGGTGCCCTCGGGGCCAGGCTCGTCACGGCCCAGCAACACCGAACCCCACTGGTAGGCCTGGTGCTGCAGCGGGGCCTGGCGAGGGTCGTAGTCGTACTCCCACTGCGTGTCGTCCTTGAGGGGAAACGGCAGTGCCGGACTGCGGGCAGCGGCGCCATCGAACGGTTCAGGGCTGAACCAGTCCCGCGGCTTCCATCCAACCCAGCCGGCCGGTGTCTCCCCCAGCATGAGCAGACCGTCCTCTTCGGACGGACCGACATCCGCACCGTCCGCAATCTCCGCGACAAAGGTGCGGTACGGCTCGGGCAGCACAACGCCATGCCGCTCCTCCCACGACCGAAGCGCCTCCCAGCCCAGAGGCTGACCCCGCACCTCA
The DNA here is from genome assembly GCF_040650615.1 of Streptomyces sp. NPDC048643. NCBI lineage: Bacteria > Bacillati > Actinomycetota > Actinomycetes > Kitasatosporales > Streptomycetaceae > Streptomyces > Streptomyces sp. NPDC048643. The sequence goes on along the minus strand of NZ_JBEZHO010000073.1, from coordinate 16,092 downwards.
GCAGGAAAAGCCGCGTGCAGCAGGGCTCTCGTCGAGGTCGTGTCGGTCATCGCCCAGTCATACCACCAGCCAACGACACACCCCCTCCCACCGCACACAAGGCCCCACAGAGCCCGCCGTCCGCCGAGTGCGCGACAACGCACGCCGGTTCACCCGGACACGACTCAACCAGTCAGGGGAGACAGCCGAAATGACAGGTGAGACAAGGACGTCCATGTCATCGCGTGCACTCCTCCTTGTGGCCAGCTTGCTGACGGCCAGCGGCATCGTCATCCTCTCCCTCCCCCGCGAGAGCCCGGTCCCGACTGCCTCCTCGGCCACACCGTCCGCGGCGATCTCTTCCATTCCACCGGCGGACACTCCGACCCCGCCGACACAGCCTCGCGCACCGAGCCCGGCAGCAGACCCAAACTCTGCGACCGCCGGGCCGCCCCCTCACCAGAACAGCAACGCAAAGCTGCCTCCCCACGGTGACGGCGCCAGCGGCGACCCAGCCATTCAGCAGGCACTGGAGACGGCATGGCCCGCCGACCTCTCCCCCGCCGATGAGCAGAAGCTGCGCAAGCTGGCAACGTCCCTGCTGCGCGCAGACGCCACCGGCGTCGGCCGAGCAGGCAGGCCGGACGTCTTCCAGGGCCAGAACCAGGCGGTTGCGCCCGCGTTCGCCCTGGCCCGCTTCCGCATCCAGGGCGTCGTCGCACGCCGTGACGGAGCGGCCGGGCGGGCGGTGGTGCATCTGGTGTGGGCGGGCGCCGACCGGGGCGGCACCTTCACCGACGGCCGCATCACGGACCTGCATTTCATCCGCTCCATCACGAAGGGAGTCGTGCGGTGGAGTCCGACGCCCCGACACTGACCGGCATCCTCGCAGCCGGCCCGGCCCTCTCCCTGCTCACCCATCTAACGGCCGCAGTCTCCTGGCTGGCAGCACACTGGTTCATCCTCCCAGCGGCCACCGCACTCACCGCCATCGCCGGAGAAGCTACGGTCCGCGCGCTGGCCGTACGGGCATCCTCACAGCGCATGGCGCTGGAACTGGTGGCCAGCCAGCACTTCGACCCGAGCCTGGAGGAGATCTTCCGTCACGGACTGCAGCTCGCCCGCGCCTCCACCGCAGTCCCCTGGTGGGCGCCCCAGCGGACGAGGACCGTACAGGTCCGGCTGCGGGCGGACGGCACTACGCCACTCAGGTACCGCATCGAAGGCCCGGCCGGCGCTCAACGCCTGCTGTCCATCAACCCGTTCGGGCCGGACGTCAGCGTAGAGACCGCCCGCCCGATCGCCGACACGCCACGCAAGCACACCGTGCGGGCAGAGTTCGTGCTGCGGGGCAGGCCCGTGGCACCGCTTCGGAAGGTTCCGCTCGAGCCCGACCCACTGCAGCCACTCGCCGACGCGGTGTCCGACCTGAAAGCCGAACTCGGCGACCTCGCCGAGATCCGTCTCGACATCCAGCAAGCTCCCCGGCGGGCCCTGCGGCTCCGACGCCGCCAACTGCTGGCCGACGCACAGCAGGCAGCCCGCGCCCAGGCGCAGCGGTCGGCGCACTGGATACGCCACGGCCGACCGGATTCGCTACTCGCCCACCTTTCGGAGCAGCTCACCACACGGTCAGCGGGGCCCGGTTCGTCACGGCGGATGTTCATTCCACCGACACCCCGCCGGGTCGATGAGGCGCAGACGTTGGGCAAACTCGGCGACGACGCGGACGACCAGCTGGTGCGCGTGCAACTGCTCGTGGTGTGCCAGGCCGACCAGGAAGAACGGGCCCAGGCCCGGCTCACGCAGGTGCGGGCGGCGCTGGACGTGTTCGGCGGCCGCTCACGGTGGGCGATGCGCGGATGGCAACTGGGCCCGTGGCGGGTGGGCGCCGACCACTGGCTGAACCGCCCCAGCTTCGAACGCCGCTGGAACCTCGGGCACAGCCAGCCACCGAGATCGAACTGGGTGCGCATGGAGGAGCTGACCGGCCTGCTCAAGCCCCCGACAAGGAACTGCCGTCTGCCGCTGCTCGCCTCGGATCTGCCCTCCTTCACATTCGGGGATCCACAAGTGCTGCTGCAAGGCGCCTACCGGCAGCCGGACGGCAGCGAGCGCCTCGTCGCCACCTACGCCGACGAGACGTTCTTCGAAGTCGGCGTCGGCAAGGCCGGCGGCGGAAAGACAGAACGGGCCCTGGCCCAGGCCATCGGCTGGGCACACGCAGGCGGCGGCCTGATGTTCGTCGACCCGCACCGCGACTCCTGGCCCCGCGCCGCACCATTCCTGGCCCACGACAACCTCATGGACCACATCACGCTCATCGACCTCAACGGCCTCGGTCCCACACCGAAAGTAAGCTCGTGGAACCCGATCAGCATGCACCACGGCCAGGCACCGCACGACGTCGTCGAATCCGTCACCGACGCATACGCCGCCGCCCTGGGCTGGAACGACGCAACCGCCCCCCGCGCCATGACCATCCTCACCGCCGCCCTGACCGTCCTGGTCGCCGTCAACACGGCCGCCTGCCAGGCCGGACGACCCGACGACCAAACCACCCTCTTCCACGTGCGAGCCCTGATCACTGACCCAGCGTTCCGCTCAACAGCGCTCGCCCTCGCCGAAGAGAGCATCGACGAGGAGACCCGCGCCTGGTGGAAGGCGGTGTTCCCCACCATGTCCCGCGACGCCTACGCGGTCGTCCTCAACCCCATAGCCCGCCTGTCCGCCAACCCCATCACCCGAGCATTCCTCGGACAACCCATCGGCACCTACGACATCCGCGCCGCCATGGACTCCCACACCATCCTCTGGCTGTGCCCAGGCGGCAACGGACCCACCGACCGACTCCTCACCGCACTACTGGCCCGCGACCTCCTGCGAGCGGTGCGCTCACGCCGTGACCTACCCGAGCATCAACGAGCGCCCTTCCGGGCGTACTTCGACGAACTGATCACACTGACCGGATCAGCGCCGGAAACCATCGCCGCCATGTTCGAGGACTTCCGCAAATACAAGGTCCACGTCCACGGCATGACGCAACTACTCGCCCGCCTCCCCGCCCCGGTACGGCTCTCCCTCATGCAGAACGCATCCACACTCGCCACCACGGCCGGGTCGATGTCCGCGATCGAGCCGGTCACCGCCGAATGGGGCGGCAGCCCGAGCCCGGAACGCGTCGCCACCATGGAGCGCTTCTCACACTACATATCCATGAGCGTGCGCGGCCGCCGCGTCGGACCGGTCAAGGTCCGCGGCCCCCACCTGGACACCGTGTTCGGCGCCCAGGCCCGACCCCGGCAGGTCCCCGACCTGGAGAAGGCCGCCCTCTCCGCGGCCGGGGCCCGCCCGCTCACGAAACTGACGGACCACGCGGCCACCCAGCTCAGCCGGGTGAGCGCCTTCCTCACCGAGTACGCACCCGCCCGCCTCACCCTGTCGAAGGAGAAGGGGTACCAGTGACCACCGCCCAGACGCCGCAGGAGATTCCTGCGGAGGCGTTCACGCCGAGCCCTGTCGAACCCCTCGCCCACCAGCTGCTCGCCACGCTCGCGCAGCACCGCATGGCGACCACCGCCCAACTGCATGTCCTGCTGCGCCCCGACCGCACCCGCCAGTCGGTGTCCCAGCAGCTCAACACGCTGCGCCGGGAGAACTTGGTCGACTTCGCCGTCCTGCCCCAGGCCTACCGCTCCCGCGTCTGGTATCTCACGCCGAAGGCGGCCCGGCTGACCCGGGACTGGCCTGCGCTGCGCGGCCGGCCCTCGTATCCGATCACCTCCGGCACCGCGGCGTCGCTGAAGACGCCCCACACGTTGACGGTGCTCCGCGCCCACCTGGCGTTCGTCGCCGACGCCCGCCGCCGCGGTGACGAGCACGGGCACCTGGACTGGACCCCGGAGGTGTTCCACATGATCGGCGACGGGGAGCGGGTCGTCGCGGACGCGGTCATGCACTACACCGTCACCAGCGGTGCGGACGGTCAACATCGGCGCAAGCTACGGGCATTCGTCGAGGTCGACCGCACCACCATGAGCAGCGAACGCCTCGCGGCGAAGCTGATCGAGTACGCCCGCCTGTGGGCCTACGAGCCGCCCGCCATGGGGCGGCGGCGGGCCGCCGGGCCGGGCTGGCTGCGCTGGTACCCGGTCTTCCCCCGCGTCCTGTTCGTACTGACCGGCGCCGGCCGAACGGCCCTACGCAACCGGATCAGCGACCTCCAGGCCATGGTCGCCCAGCACCCACTGGTCATCGACTTCGCCCGCAACGTCCGCCTCGGGGCCGCGATGCTCGAGGACATCGAAGAGCACGGAGCGGCCGCCGAGGTATGGGTGCCGCTCGCGGGCGGCGGCATGCGGCCGTGGTCCGAACTCTGAAGGCGAACCAGAGCAAACCGGGCGGCGTGCAAAAACGCGAACCGAAAAGCCCTAGAACCATATATCGACTTACCGGACCGAATGTGACCGGATACGTCCCGAGATGCGCGAGTGAACTCACTTATCTGGCTGGGAAGTTGACCGGCATATGCGTAATCTCTCGATCACGGAAAAGCATCACCGCAGCTCGACCAGGCTGCGGAGGGTGCACCGCCGCCCTGCCCCGGGGCTTCGAGCGGCGGCCATCTCGCACCGCGTCGCACGGGGAGACAACGTGACACAAGCACTACGCCCACGCAGGCACTCCACCCTTCGCACATGGAAGCCTGCAATCACCTTTCTCGTCGCCACCGGCCTGATGACCCTGTCCGCGTGTGGTTCATCCGCCGGGAAGGTTGAGACGACCGGCAGACCGTCCATAGTGACGAAGTCGCCGGCGGCGTCCGCGGCCTCCGATCCGATGGAAGCTGCGCGCAAGGAAGCCATCGCAGCGTACGCGGCGTACTGGCGCGAGATGGAAAAGCTCTACGCTGATCCAAAAGGCGAAGGCGCACACCTCGATCGGTATGCGGCATCCGCCGCCTTAAAGAATGCCGAGACGGACGCCACGCGCGCCCACGGCGGCGGCCTCATCTACGTCGGTGACGTCACCGTCACCGACCCAATGGTCACCAAGGCTGACATCTCAGGGAAGGTCCCGAACGCGACCATCACAAGCTGCCTGGACATCTCTGACTGGCGAACCGTCGAAGCCAAATCCAAGAAGCCGGTGAAGCTCCCGGCCAATCGGTTGACCAAGTACATGGTCCTCTCCACCGTCGAGAAGTACCCAGCAGGCTGGCGGGTCACCAGCGACACACCCCAGGGAAAGTCATGCTGACGACCCTCCGCGCTGTGGTCACAACAATCACCGTCTTAGGTGCTGCACTGACCACTCCGCTCACTAGCTACGCGGCAGGAGACGAGGGGGGCGTCAAGTGCGGCAGGTGGAACTGCGAAGTCGAGGTCGACGTCCCTGGGCAGGGCTCCGGTGGCCAGAGCGGTGGGAACGGCGGCACGAGGGGAAGCGGCTCCTCACACGGCAAGGGCGCCGACGCGGACACTCGCCGTGACTACGAGAAGGTTTGCACTTACAAACTGTCAGATCCTCAACCACCGACCGGCAGTCTCGACTGGGAAGGACACAAACCCGGCGACGGAGCTGTATACGAGAGGTCCTGCAGCATCGGTCCCGACGGGCACGAAGACCTGTGGGTCACAGAGATGGTGTGGTTGGCCAACCCTCCTGCACAGCAGACCATCGACCCCGCCGTCTTGGCTCAGCGCGCGGTCGACTCGATGACATTGCGTGGTCCGGACATCGCCAGCCCCCGTATGGACGGGAAGTATACGGTCGGCGTCCCCTTGTGGATGTGGGTGAACCGGAGCGCCACCACCTACGGGCCAAACAGCGCCTCAGCTTCAGCAGGTGGGATCACCGTCACCGCGAAGGCCACAGTGTCCAAGATCGTGTGGAAGATGGGCGACGGTTCCTCCGTGACGTGCACCGGCCCCGGTACGCCATATACGGCGTCGAACGGGATGGCCAAGTCGCCGACTTGCGGACACGTCTACGACAAGACATCCGCCGGCTCCTCGGGCGGCCGGTACCCGCTCACCGCGACGTCGACCTGGACCATCGACTGGCAGGGCGGTGGCGAAACCGGCCAGCTCACCGAAATCCGGCAGACCAACATGACGGTGTCCATCGGCGAACTGCAGGTCGTCCGATAGCACCGCTGGAGGGAGCAAGACGTTGAGCAAGACGAAGGAAGCAACAGCGGTCGCCGAGCGCGGGCTGCCGCAGCACGCTGGGGTGGCCGGCCCCGTGAGCCCGCCTCGGGTGTCCGCGCGCCGTCGCCGTCCGGGCGTGATCGCCTTGTCGTTGGGGCTGATCGCGGCCGGCGGTGCCGGTGTCGCGGTCCTGCTGCTGCAGGTCGGGCACCGCACCGACGTCGTCACCGTGGTCCGCGACGTCCAGGTCGGCCAGGTGCTCACCGAGCAGGATCTGGGCAAGGCCTCCATCTCCCTGGACCCTGCGGTCAAGGCGGTCACCGCCGACCACCTGGACCAGGTCGTCGGTAAGCGCGCGGCCGTGGAGCTGCGGCCCGGCTCCCTGCTGACCCCCTCGCAGGTGATGACAGACAGCCTGGTGAAGGCAGGCGAGCAGCTGGTGCCGATCGGCCTGAAACCCGAGCAGATTCCGGCAACCGCTTTGGTGCCCGGGCAGAAGGTCCAACTGGTTCACGTCCCGGCGCAGGGTGAGACCGAGACCGACAAGCCGTCCGACGACGGGCCGAAGACGCTTGCCGGGCGAGTGGTGAAGGCATCCAGTGCCGCCCCGGGCACCGGAGTTGTGGTGGTAGACGTCGCCACGTCGGCCAGCGACGGGCCGACCGCCGCGGCGTGGGTGTCGTCTGGCACCCTGCGCCTGGTCCTCGCCGCCCCGGACGGCCGCTGATGGCCGTCATAGCCCTAGCCGGATGCAGTGGCGCGCCCGGCGTCACCACCAGCGCGCTTGCGCTGCTCCTGACGTGGCCGCTGGAGCCGGGCCGCAAGATGATCCTCGCCGAGTGCGACCCTGACGGCGGGGCCGTGCTCCACGGTCTGCTGCAGGGTGCGCTCGGTGACCGGTACGGGCTGCCCAACCTGTCGGTCGCGGCACGTAAGGGCGAGTTCGGTGAGGCGTTCTGGCGTCAGCTGATCGACCTAAGCGGCGAGGACAAGAGCGCCGACTCGCCGGCCGACCGGCTGCTGCTGCCCGGCATCACCGACACCGGCCAGGCCGCCAGTCTCGGATCGGTGTGGAAGGGCCTGGCGCAGATGTTCCGCGGAATCGAGGCCGACCACGGCCACGACGTCCTGATCGACCTCGGACGGCGCGGCGCGTTCGGCCCCTCCGCTGTCCTCGCCGACCAGGCCGACACCGTCATCGTCGTCGTCCGCAACACCCTGCGCTGCCTGCAGTCCGCCCAAGGACGCGTGCGCCAGCTCGACGAACGGGTCGGCGACGTCGGCCTGCTCGTCATCGACCAGGGCCCCTACCCGCCGGGCGAAGTGCAGCGCGTGCTCCAAGCGCCCGTCGTGGCAACCATCCCGTATACACCGGACGATGCCCGGGTGCTGTCCGACGGTGATCAGCAGCCCCGCCACTACACGCGCACTAAGCTGATGAAGGCCTCCCGCACGGCCGGGACGTTGATGGTGCAGCGTGCAGCGGTCCGCCGCTCCCGGCTCGATCCGCGCACCGCCCTCGCATCGGGGGTGCCCAGTGCGCGGTAGACCCCTCCACAAGGATCCAACCGTTGCTCCGGCTCCAGGTCCTCGCCCATCCAAATCAGCACGTCCGGGCGATGCTGCTGGCACACAAGCACTCGAACAGGCCGCACCACAGGTAACGGTCGACTACCAGGTGGCCCGGCACATCGCCGCCCAGGTGGCCAAGCAGCGCGAGGAGTTGCTCAAGACCACGCCGGATATGGACCGTGCGGGTGAGGAGCAGCGTTGCCTGGACTGGATCAACGAGGCCGTGGCGCTGTGGTCGGACGCGCAGGCGATGTCACCGCATCAGGACGAGGCGCTGCGGCGTGCCGTCTACGATCTGCTGTTCCGTGCGGGCCGGCTTCAGCCGTACCTGGACGACGAGCGGGTCGAGGACATCATCATCCAAGGCCCGGCCGAGGTGTGGCTGGACTACGGCGACGGCGAACGCCGCATGGTCGGGCCCATCGCCGACTCTGAGGAAGAACTCCTGGAGCTGCTGCGGGAGTTGGCTCGTGGGTCCGGGCACAACGAGCGGACGATCTCCACGGCCAACCCCACTTTGGCGCTTTCGCTGCAGGACGGCTCCCGTCTGCAGGCGATCACTGGCCTGGGGCCGATGACGTACGCCGTCATCCGTCGGCACCGGGTCTCCCACGCCGGACTGGACGATCTGGTCCGTCTGGGCACCATCGACCCGGTGTTGCGCGAGTTCCTTGGCGCGTGCGTACGCGCGGAGAAGAACATGATGATCGCGGGCAAACAGAAAGCCGGCAAGACCACCTTGCTGCGAGCGATGCTCAAGGAGTTCGACGCAGAGACCCGGTTCGCGACGATCCAGACCGAGGACGAGCTGTTCGCCCACGCCAACGGCTACCACCGCCAGGTCGTCTCCCTGGTCGGACGTGAATCCAACGGCGAACGCGATGCCGCTGGCCGCAGCGCCGGCGAGGTGACCCTCCTGGACCTGATTCACCCGGCGCTGCGCATGTCGCTGGAACGGATCGTGGTCGGTGAGGTCCGCGGCCCGGAGGTCGTGGCCATGATGCAGGCGCTGACGAACGGCTCGGGCGGCAACCTGTGCACGATCCACGCCCGGCGGCCAGACATTGTGTTCGACCGCATCGCGGAGCTGTACGCGCTCGCACAGGACAACCTCTCCGAACAGCTCGCCTACCGGCAGACCGCGAACGGCCTGGACTTCATCGTCTACGTCGACATGACCGACGAAACGCGGATCGGCGGCCGCCGTCACCGCTACGTCTCCCACGTCCTGGAGCTGACCGGGATCGGCGAGAACGGCCGCCCGGCCACCAACGAGATCTTCTCCCCCGGCCGCGAGTTCGGAGAGCTGCGCGCCGTGCCGCGCATGGATCCGGGCTGCGTCGACGACCTGCGCCGAGTCGGCTTCGACTCCGCCCTGCTCCAGCAGCCCTACGGGGCCTGGGCTGCGCCGCTGCCGCTCAAGGTGGTGGCGGGCCGATGACGCTGCTGCTGGCCTTGCTGTGTGGGATGACCCTGGTCGCCGGTCTGATCGGCGTCATCGCCGGCGTCGTCGGCACGACCGCCCCCCGGCGCGCGCCCCTGCGCCAGCGCTGGCAGGCCCGGCGGGCCGGCGCCGCGCAGAGCGAGGATGTTCGGCTGCGCCGCCGCACGCTGTCTGCCGCGGCCGTCGTCGTGTTCGTCGTCGTCTGGCTGGTCTCGGGGAACTTCGTCGGCGGCACGCTGCTCGGTGTGGCCGTGGTCGGTGTTCCCTGGCTGATCAGCCCGGCGCAGCTCGCGCAGGACCGCATCGGCCAGCTGGAGGGCCTATCCGAGTGGACGCAGCGCCTCGCGGGGCTGCTCCGCCTGGGGATGGGCCTGGAACAGGCGATGATCACCAGCCGTCAGGGCGCCCCCGAGGAACTCACCGGGCAGATCATCAACCTCTCCGACCGGCTACGGCTGGGCTGGCGCCCCCAGGAAGCACTCCGAGCCTTCGCCGAAGAACTCAACGACGTCACCGCGGACAAGGTCGCCGCCGCGCTCATCCTCTCCGTCAACGACCGGGGCCCAGGTCTCGCGCAGGCACTGGAGGACCTGGCAGGCACGGTACGCGAGGAGGTCGCCAAGAAACGTGCCATCGAGGCCGACCGGGCGAAGCCACGGACCACGGTGCGCTGGATGACCATCATCACCGTCGGTGTCGTGGTCGCCGGGTTCTTCGTCCCCTCCTACACCAAGCCCTACTCCACACTCCTGGGACAGCTCGTCCTCGCATTCCTGACCACCGGGTTCGTCGGCGTGCTGGCACTGATGCGGCAGCTGGGCAACTTCCGCCGCATCCCCCGCTTCCTGGTCACCGACCCGTCCAGCACCGTCCGGCTGCCTGCCCTCGCCCACGAGCCGGACCAGACGGCTCCCGGCCGACTGCCCGAAGGAGTCGCACCGTGAACCTGCTTTCCGCAGTGGCGTCCGGCGGCATGCTCGGCGCAGGCCTCGCGCTGATGATCCGTGAACTGCTCCGCCCCCAGCCCGCCCTGGCGGCCGCCCTCGCCCGCAGTGCGCCAGCCACGCTGACCATGCCCGAAGCGGACCTGGGCCGGGAAGAAGTGTGGGGGCGCTGGCTGCTGGCCCGCCTTCAGCGCCTGCCCGGCATCCGGGTACCGGTCGTGAACCTGGCGCTGCTCGGCCAGGGGCCAGGGCAGTTCATGCTGAAGAAGGTGGCGCTCGCCGGAACGGGACTGCTGTGTCCGGTCATCGCTACCGCTCCGTGGATCATCGCGGGCATCGGCCTGCCGCTCTACGTCCCGGCAGTGGTCGGTCTGATCGTCGCGGGCCTGCTGTTCATCACCCCCGACCTCGCTGTACGCGACCAGGCCAAACGGGCACGCGAGGAGTTCGCGCACGCCCTGTCGGCCTATCTGGACCTGGTAGCCCTGAAACGGGCCGCCGACGCCGGCCCCGCCGAAGCGCTGGAGAAGGCCGCCGAAGTCGGCCGAGGCTGGCCTTTCCTCTTCCTGCAGGGCGCCCTGCGCCGGGCCCGGCTGGAGAAGATCCCGCCTTACCAGGCGCTCGCCGAGCTCGCCGCCGAGTACGACCTGCCCGGCCTGGGCGACGTCGCCGACATCATGCGCGGCTCCGCCACCGACGGCGCAGCCGTCTACAAAGCCCTGCGGGCCCGCACCGCGGCGCTGAACGCCGAACTCCTCGCCGATCAGGCCGCGGAGGCGAACACAGCCAGCGAGAAGATGACCGCCCCCGGCGCCCTGCTCGCCGTGCTGGTGATGCTGCTGATGGCCTTCCCCGCCGTGATCCGCATGCTCACCGTCTGAACCCGCACCACCCCCACCCAAGCTGCAGAGAGGAAGAGGAACAGATCATGAGGAACACCGCCGCCCACACCTACCGGGCCCTCTACTGGCTGACCACGCGCCTGCAGGACGGCCTCACCGAGGCCAAGCGCCGGCCAGATCGCGGTGACATCAGCACCACCACCGTCATCATCTGGGTCGCCGCCGTCACCGGCGCCGTCCTCATCGCCGGAACCATCGCCGTCGTGATCTCCAAGTACAACGGCAAACTCTCCGGGCTGTGATGTCCCGCCGCGAACAATCACAGGACTGGTGGCGCGGTCGGCGGTGGAGCGACGACCGGGGCGATACGTCCATCCAGATGGCGATCGTCTTCCCGTTCGTGCTGCTCGCCACCATCGCCGTCATCCAGGCGTCCATGTGGTACTTCGCCCGGCAGATCGCGCTGACTGCTGCCCGCGAAGGAGCCGCCGCCGCCCGCGCCTACCAGGCCGGCCCTGGTGACGGGGCAGCCCGCGCCCGCGACATCCTCGCCCGAACCGCGGGCGACAGTCTCAGCGGCTACGCCGTGACTGCCGGCAGCGACGGTCAGCGTGTACGGGTCCAGGTGAGCGGGACGGCGATGTCGATGATCCCCGGCGTAGCCGGACTGCAGGTCAGCCAGACCGCGTCCGGCGCTGTAGAGCGCTGGACGACTCCAGGAGAGTGAGCAGGATGCGAGCGACTCGGTGGTTCGGTAGATGCGCTGAGGACCAGGGCAGTGTCGCGATCGAGGCTGCCATCATCCTTCCGTCGCTGATCATGTTCCTGTGTCTGGCCATCGCAGGAGGTCGCATCGTCACCTCCGAGGCGAAGATCGACGCGGCTGCCGAGGACGCGGCACGGGAGGCGTCCATTCACCGCACCTCGGCCGCCGCGCAGTCCGCCGCAGACACTGCAGCTGCCGAGTCTCTTGCCGATCAGGGCATCGCCTGCTCGTCGACGAGCGTGCATGTCGACGTCGGCGGTGTGAGCGTTCCCATTGGCCAAGTCGGCACCGTGACCGTGACGGTGGACTGCACTGTCCAGTTGTCTGACCTTTTACTTCCCGGCGCCCCCGGAGTCCGCATGCTTTCGTCCACGGCGACGTCCGTCGTCGATCTGTACCGGCAGCGGGGGGCGTAATGGCCTCGTGGAAGTCGAGGCCGGAGCGGGCCGATCGCGGTGGTGTCACGGTGTTCGTCGCCATCTGTGTCCTGGGGTTGATCGGCATCATCGGCGTGGCCGTCGACGGCGGAGCCAAGATGGCCGCCACCGAACGCGCCGACTACGTCGCGGGGGAAGCGGCCCGAGCGGGGGGGCAGGCCATCGACCCGGCAAAAGCCATCACTGGGCGGGCCATTGTCATCGATCCGCAAGATGCGACGGCTGCTGCCAAGGCCTACCTGGGCTCCGCAGGGGCCAGCGGCACCGTCAGCGTGTCCGGTGACGGCAAGCAGATCGCCGTCACAGTGACCGGCTCCAGCGACACCACGTTCCTGTCAGCCGTCGGAATCGGCACATTGCCGGTAACCGGCCAGGCCACCGCCACCCTCCTGCACGGCGTCACCGCACCCGAAGGGCCCTAATGCCAACTGCCACCCTGAGCAGCCTGTCCAGGGCTGCCGTGAGCCTTTCCGTCCTCATCGCTGCGGTCGGCGGCCTGCCGCTTCTGCTCGCCTGGGCCACCCCGGTGATCTGGGCCTCGAGCCACGACAACCTGGCGCATTTGCTGGACCGGCAGGACACCGGATCTGTGTTCCTGCTCATCCTGGTCGCGGTCGGCTGGGCCGGGTGGGCGCAGTTCACCTTTTGCGCACTGCGGGAGCTCGCGGCGCAGCTGCGCGGCCGCCGGTGGCACGCCCCGCGTGGATTGGGCACCGCGCAGCGGGCCGCAGCCCTCCTTGTGGGGAGCATCTTGGTCGTGCTGCCTGCTGGGTCGGCGCTGGCCTCCGACGCTCATGCCGCGACTGCCGCCCCCATCCCTGAGCAGACGTCCGTGAGTGTGCTGTCCCCATCGGCAGATCAGAGTGCGGGGGTCTCAGCGTCGGACGCGGGGTCGTCGTATGTGGTGCGGGAGACGCGGCCTGCGGAGAGCCTGTGGAGTATCGCGGAGCGGGAGTTGGGCGACGGGGAGCGGTGGAGGGAGATCTCTGAGCTCAATGCGGGACGGACCATGAGCGACGGACGTGTTTTCGAGTCCAGCAGCTTTTTGCAGCCTGGGTGGAAGCTGGTCATGCCGGACTCGGCGCAGGCAGGTAAGCGGCCCCGGACCGAAGGCCACAAGGCGGTCCCCGCAGACAGCGAAGAGCACCGCGTGGTCACGGTCCACACCGGAGACTCTCTGTCGAAGATCGCCGAGGCCGAATTAGGTGACGGCACCGAGTGGCCCATGCTGTTCGACGCCAGCGAGGGCAAAGTGCAGCCGGGTGGACTGCCCGCGATCACCAGCCCCGACCTCATCTACGCAGGCCAGCGCGTCACCATACCCAGCGCCCGAGTAGAACCGCCCGCTCCTTCCCCAGGCAGCCCGAATAGCCCGGGCAGAGAGCCTTCATCGGCCACACCAGTACCGCACGAGAACGAACCCACCGGCGACACAGAATCAGACGAAGCAGGTCCGCCGCCTACGGCATCAGGCACAAACCCCACCCGGCAACCCGGTTCAAGGGCTCCCAGCCACCCAACGGACGGTGCCACTGCCGACCACACGGCTGCGCCCGTGCCCTCTGCCGCAGTCACCGAGCCGGCCCCCGCCAGTCCTCTGCTGAATCTGCGGACGGTGTTCGGAGCAGGCGCGCTACTGGCTGCCGCCGTCACCTCCGCGCTCGCCTTGCGCAGGACGCTGCAAAGACGACGCCGCAAGCCGGGCGAGACGATCTCTATCGCCAGCGAAGCCACCCCGGTCGAACAGCAACTTGCAGCAGCTGCTGAACCCTCCGGCGCCGCCCGCCTGGACCGGGCGCTGCGCACCATGGTCCGCGCCGCAGAGCAGGACGGCCGCCCTACGCCCCTGCTGCGAGCCGCGCGGATCGATACTCGTACCCTGCATGTGCTCCCCGACGTCGCCTCATCCGAGCCCCAGCTGCCGTTCGCAGCGGGTGAGGCTGGCTGGTGGCGGCTGGACGACGACGCCGAACTCGTGGACGAAACTGAGACCCCCACGATTCCTGGCCCTCATCCTGCGCTGGTCACCGTCGGCAGTACCCCATCGGGTGACCTCGTCCTCGCCGATCTGACGCAGCTTCCCGTCCTGCTCCTGGACGGGAACCCGGTGCACGTCAGCGAGGTATGCACGTCACTGGCCCTCGAACTCGGCATGAGCCCGTGGGCGAGAGACGTCGAGGTCATCGTCGTCGGGTTCGGGGAAGAGCTGCCCAACCTGCTGCCGCACTCCCGTATCGCTTACATGCGCCAGCCCGAGCATGCGCTGCGCGACCTGACGGAGCGGCTGCTCGAGGTGCACCAGATGCCGGAGACCGCACACCACCCCTACGTGGTGCTGTGCGCCAGTCCCCTCACAGATGACACGGCCTGGCAGTTCGCCGATGTCCTCGGCAAAGGCAACCTGCCCATCGCCACGGCACTCGTCGCTCCCGTCGGCACGACGGCCTGCCACTTCCCGGAAGCAGAGATTCTCGCCGTCTCCGCGCAGGGCCCGCAGCACTTTGACGCCGTGGGCGTCGACATCACCGTGCAACGCTTGGAGGACGCCGCCTACCAACAGATCATCACCGCCCTCGCCGTATCCGGTCAGCCCGCATGCCCAGCGGAGGGCGCCTGGCAGCACGTCCCTGCAGAGCCCGACGTCACCAAGCGCGGCGTCGAGAGTCCGCAGACTGTGCCGTCTCGTGCCAGCACCTCCACACCCGCAGCAGCGCAGGCCGGTTCGAACGATGCCGGTGCCGACACGGATAATGCCGTCTTCCCTGCACTGCTCAAAGCCTCCACCGATCCTGCGGCACTGCCCCCGCTTTCGATGACTTCACCCGTCCACGCCGGCGCCCAGACCACTCCTTCGAGCGGCCAGGACCGAGCGGAAGAAGACGCTACTGCGACCGCAACGGACCGATCCCAGTCTGTGCGGCCGGCCACAGGATGGGGCGACGAGCAGACAACACCCGGGGTCATCGGGCCGCAGATTCGCGTGCTGGGAACCGTCGAAGTGGACGGCGTGGGGCGCACCGGCCACGGCCCGCGCATCGCCCAGCTCGCCGCCCTCCTCTACTTCCGCCCCGGCCGCACTGCCGACGCGCTGTGCACCGACATGGACCCCCTCAGCCCCTGGTCAACTTCCACCCTCAACGCCCGCCTCCAAGGCCTGCGCCGAGCCCTTGGAAGCAACGCCGACGGCGACCCATACGTGCCGCGCCGCAGCAACGGCGTGGACCCCTACCGGCTGGCCGACGCAGTGCGCTGTGACTGGACTCGCTTCCTCACACTCGCCGAACACTCCCTCCCTCTCGGTCCAGCAGGCCTGCCGGAACTCGAGGAGGCTCTGTCTGCGGTCCGCGGTCGCCCCTTCGGCACAAGGGCGCCCGCCTGGGCCGGCCCACTCCAGCAAGAGATGATCACCCGGATCGTCGACGTCGCCCACACCATCGCCACCCACCGCACCCGGCCAGGCCCACACCACGACCTTCACGCAGCACGCAAGGCGATCGCGACCGGTCTCGACGTCGACGAGAGCGCCGAACTCCTCTACCGGGACTGGCTTGTCATCGAGTCGACGGCCGGAAACCGGCCCGGCCTGCACGCCGCCGTCACCCGCCTCCAACAGGTCACTCAAGCACTCGACTGCGACCTGGAACTGGAGACTGAACAGCTCATCCAGGACCTCCTCACCACCAGCCCCGAGGCTCCAACGTCATGATCCCCTCGCAGCGATACGGCGACCACAGTCACACCAACACCCAGACGCGCCCCGACAACAACCGACCAACCCGACACGACGACACAGCCACGCGCAGCGAGCAACTGCACGCAGCATCAGAGGGCACACCAGCCGTACGACTGCGGCGACCACAGAAGATACTCATCGGTGTGGTCGTCGCCGGTGCGGTCGTCATCGCCGGGATCGGCTTCGCGGGTTCGTACGCGGCGGTCCGTGAGCTGGCGATCAA
>NZ_JBEZHO010000072.1:20559-35077 GCF_040650615.1 Streptomyces sp. NPDC048643 | reverse complement strand
TCGTGTGGTGGGTGAACGGCGTCCGCGCCTTCGCCGACCGGCGCGGGGTGGGCCGGCACTGGGAGGCGTATCTCATCGTCGGCCACCGGCCGTGGCACCCGCGTGATCGGCGGGTGTCCCGGTCGGCGGCTTCCGCCCCCATGGGTTTGACTCGGGGGGTGCGCCGGATGCTCTCTCTGCTCCTCGTCGCCCTCGGTGCGGCCGGGGCGCTGCTCCTGGTGGGCACCGTCTCGGCGTGGTGGTGGTGCGCGGCGGGCCCGCTGCTCGCGCTGACCGCGCTCGGCGGCTGGGACCTGACGCAGCGCCGTCACTCCGTGCTGCGCAACTACCCGCTCCTCGGCCATCTGCGCTTCCTTCTGGAGGCACTGCGCCCCGAACTCCAGCAGTACTTCGTCGAGCGGAACTTCGACGGGCGGCCCTACGACCGTGAGGTCCGCACCATCGTCTACGAGCGGGCCAAGGGCGCCGAGGCCGAGGAGCCGTTCGGCACGGAGCGTGACGTGTACGAGGACGGCTACGAGTTCCTGGAGCCGTCGATGCGCCCGATCGAGGTGCCCGAGGAGGCGCCCGTCGTCCGGGTCGGCGGCCCGGACTGCACGCAGCCCTACGACATGGCGCTGCTCAACGTCTCCGCGATGAGCTTCGGAGCCCTCTCGGCGAACGCGATCGTGGCCCTCAACAGGGGCGCGGCGCTGGGAGGTTTCGCGCACGACACCGGCGAGGGCGGTCTGTCGGACCACCATCTGCGGGGTGGCGGCGACCTCGTCTGGGAGATCGGCACCGGGTACTTCGGCTGCCGTACCGCCGAAGGGGACTTCGAGGCACGGGAGTTCGCGGACAAGGCCGCGCTGCCCGAGGTGAAGTGTGTGTCGCTGAAGCTCTCCCAGGGGGCGAAGCCGGGGATCGGCGGCGTGCTGCCCGGGGCGAAGGTGACCGCGGAGATCGCGCGGGCGCGCGGGGTGCCGGAGGGCGGGACCGTGGTGTCGCCGCCGTACCACCGGGTCTTCTCGACGCCCCGTGAGCTGGTGCGGTTCATCGCGCGGATGCGGGAGCTGGCGGGCGGCAAGCCGACCGGATTCAAGCTCTGCGTCGGTTCGCGGCGTCAGTTCCTCGCCGTCTGCAAGGCGATGCTCGCCGAGGGCGTGACGCCGGACTTCATCGTCGTGGACGGCTCGGAGGGCGGCACGGGAGCGGCGCCCCTGGAGTTCGCCGACAACATCGGCACGCCGCTGACCGAGGGGCTGATCACGGTGCACAACGCGCTGGTCGGCACCGGACTGCGCGACCGGATCCGGATCGGCGCGAGCGGCAAGGTCGCGACCGGCTCGGACATCGTCAAGCGCCTCCTCCAGGGCGCCGACTACACGAACGCGGCCCGCGCGATGATGTTCGCGGTCGGCTGCCTCCAGGCCCAGCGGTGCCACACCAACACCTGTCCGGTCGGGGTGGCGACCCAGGACCCGCGCCGGGTCCGTGCCCTGGACGTGGCCGACAAGTCCGAGCGGGTGCACCGGTACCAGCGCGCCACCGTGCGCAGCGCGAGCCAGATCATGGCCGCGATGGGCGTACGCGATCCGCGGGAGCTCACCCCCCACCGTCTGCTGCGGCGCATCGGACCGACGACCGTACGGACCTACGCGGAGCTGTACGAGTGGCTGGCGCCCGGGGTGCTGCTGGCCGAGCCTCCGCTGTCCTGGGACGCGGACTGGGCGGCCGCCGACCCGGACGCCTTCTGACCGCGTCCCCCCGGCCGGCGGCCACCGTCGTCCGCCGTCTCGCGCTGCGGAGCGACCTCGGCGGCGGTGCCCGGCGACCCACGCGGGACGTACGACCGAATACACCAAATGCCCGATATGCAGATCCGCCCTATGGTGCTCGTATGGAGCACGCACTCAGCCCCGCGACCCTGACCGAGCTGCGCCGGCCGCGGCCCTATCCGGCGGTGTCGGTGCTGACGCCGACCCACCGCCGTGAACCCGACAACGCCCAGGACCCGGTGCGGCTGCGCAATGTCGTGGCCGCGGCGAGGAGACAGCTGGAGGCGGACCCGGCGGTGACCCGCGAGCTGCGGGCGGACGTCGTCGAGCAGTTGGACCGGGCGGTCGCCGAGATCGATCTGGCCCACGCCGAGGACGGTCTGGTGATCTTCGCGGCCCCCGGTGAGCACCAGGTGTGGTCGCTGGCCCGCTCCGTGCCCGAGCGGGTCGTCCTGTCGGACACCTTCCTGACCCGCAACCTCGTCGCGGCCCAGGCGGCCGAGCGTCCGTTCTGGGTGCTCTCCGTCTCCGCCGACCGGGTCACGCTGTGGAACGGCGGCGCCGACCGGGTCTCCGAGGAGCACCGGGGCGGTTTCCCGCTGACCCGGAGCCTGGAGGACCCCGACGCCGAGCGCAAGGAGCGCGTAGGTGATCTGCCGAGCACCTTCCGCGACGAGCGGACGCGGCAGTTCCTGCGGGACGCGGACACCGCGATGAACGCGATCCTGCGCGAACACCCGCGGCCGCTGTACGTCACCGGTGACGCCGCCGCGCTGTCGCTGCTCGACGAGATCGGCACGGTCACCAAGGAGGGCGGGCACATCGCGCATGGCGGCCTGGCGAACGGGTCGCCCGACGCCGTATGGCAGGCGGTCCGCCCGATGATCGCCGCACAGGCGCGGACGTCCGCCGACGAGGTGGCCAGGGAACTGGACTCGGCGCGCGGACGCAAGGAGTTCGCCGCCGGGGTCGACGAGGTGTGGCAGAACGCGGCCGACGGCCGGATCAGGCTGCTCGCCGTCGAGGAGAACTACCGCGCCACGGTCCGCGACGACGGTGACCACCTGGTCCCGGCCGCGGGCGGTGACCTCGACGCGCGGGAGGACATCGTCGACGAGATCGTCGAACGCTGCCTGGAGACGGGCGCCGATGTCCGGTTCGTCCCCGACGGGGGCCTGGGTGACGCGAAAGGCATCGCCGGGGTGCTGCGTTATTGATCTCTCCGGCCGACAATCGGATCGCAGGGACGAAGGATCCGAGCTGTCGTCGGAGAGGTGCGCAACGCGTGAGTGAGCTGTTGGGTGTGGCGGTACTGGGTGCCGGACACATGGGAGCCGACCACATTCGTCGACTCGACCGGGCCGTGAGCGGCGCCAGGGTGGCCGCCGTGGCGGATCCCGACACGGCACGGGCCGAGGAGGCCGTGGCGGGCGTCGACGGGGTGTCGGTGCATGCCGAGGCGGAGGCGGCGCTCGACGCGCCCGGCGTCGACGCCGTACTGATCGCCTCCCCCGGTCCCGCGCACGAGGAGGCTCTGCTCGCGGCGTTCGCGCGCGGGCTGCCGGTGCTCTGCGAGAAGCCGCTGGTGCCTGACTCTTCCGGTGCACTGCGGGTGGTGGAGGCGGAGGTCCGGCTCGGGCGGCGGCTGGCGCAGGTCGGGTTCATGCGCCGGTACGACGCCGAGTACGAGCGCCTCAAGTCCCTGCTGGACAGCGGGCGGCTCGGCCGTCCGCTGATGCTCCACTGCACGCACCGCAACGTCGCCTCGCCGCCCCATTTCACCTCGGCGATGCTGGTCAACAGCTCCGTCTCGCACGAGATCGACGCGGCGCGCTGGCTGCTGGGCCAGGAGCTCACGGCGGTGACCGTGCTCCGTCCGCGGCCCGCCTCGAACGCCCCCGAGGGGCTGCAGGACCCACAGTTCGTGGTGTTCGAGACCTCCGGTGGCGCGCTGGTCGACGTGGAGATCTTCGTGAACTCGGGGTTCGGCTACCAGGTCGCGTGCGAGGCCGTCTGTGAGGCGGGAAGCGCCCGCGTCGGGGACGAGCGCACGATGGCCGTGACCACCGCGGCCGGCCGGTACGAGGAGGTGGCGCAGGACTACCTCGTGCGCTTCGCCGACGCCTACGACCGTGAGGTACGGGCGTGGGTGGACGCCACCCGGGCCGGCCGGGTCACCGGACCCGGCGTCTGGGACGGGTACGCGGCGTCCGCCGTCGCCGAGGCGGGAGTCCGGGCGCTGGAGAACGGCGGCCGGGTGGCCGTCGACCTCGCTCCGCGCCCGGAGCTGTACGCCTGACCCGTTGATCAGCCGCTGACGCTCGCGGCGCCGGTCTCGATGTGCCCGGTGAACCGGCGCGACCAGGTCGTGTCGGAGTCGACCGTCACGGTGAAGTCGTACCAGCCGTTCTGGTAGGCGACCGCGTTGAAGAAGTCCTCGGCCAAGGCGCCCGCGGCGACGGTGTACGTCCAGGGGCCGTCGCCGCGGTAGTGGGTGGAGACCACGGTGAACTTCACCGACGCGGCGGAGGAGTTGGTCATCTTGAGGTAGAGGGCCGTCTTCCCCGTGCCGGGCTCGGCCGCGTAACGAGAGGCGACCTCGGCCGACTTGCCCGCCTTCGTGGCGTCCCCCGTGAAGCGGCGCAGGAAGCGGTTGGGCCCGACCATCGAGAAGTCGTACGTGCCGTCGCCGTACCCGGTGCCGATGTTGAAGGAGTCGGCGGCGGTCCCGCCCGCGTCCACGGTGTACTGCCAGGGCGTGGTGTCGCGGTAGGCGTTCGGGTGGAGCGAGAAGTGCGCGGCCCGCTTGGCGGGGATGCCCTGGTTGGCCATGGTGAACCAGGCGAGGATCTTGCCGGCGGCCCCGAACTCCAGGTGGTCCAGGTAGCCGTTGGGCTGGTACGGCAGGGCGCGGGCGGGCCGGGTGCCGGGCTCCTGGACGGGCATCGCGTTGGTGGCGGGCACCGGGTTGGGCAGCGGACCGCAGGTGTCCATGCCGATGACGCTCGTGGCGGGCAGCGTTGGAGTGCCGTGGACGGGGTGCGCGAAATCGAAGACGCCGGTCAGGTCGCCGGTGACCTCACGCCGCCAGGCGCTGATGTTGGGGCAGGCCGCGGGCTTGCCGAGCGCCCCGGTCCAGGTCTCCAGGAAGCGCAGCACGGAGGTGTGGTCGAAGACCTCCGAGGAGACCCAGCCGCCGCGCGTCCAGGGCGAGATGACGAGCAGCGGGACGCGGAAGCCGAGACCGTACGGGACGCCGTTGAGGAACTCTCCCGCGGTGCCGGCGGGCGGCGCGGGTGGCGGCACGTGATCGAAGAAGCCGTCGTTCTCGTCGTAGTTGAGGAACAGGACGGTGGAGTCGAAGACGTCGGAGTCGGCGGCGAGGGCCTTGTACACCAGGTCGACGAAGTGGGCGCCGTCGCCGGGCGGGGCGTAGGGGTGCTCCGAGAAGGCCTGGTTGGCGACGACCCAGGACACCTGCGGCAGGGTGCCGGCGAGCACGTCGGCCTTGATGGCCGCGGCGATGTCGTCGGGAGTGGAGCCGGTGACCCTCGGGACGGACGCCATGCCGCGGTCGTGCAGAGGGTCGCCGGCCTGGGCGGAGGCGAACTTCTTGAAGTAGGCGCAGCCGTTGTCGCCGTAGTTGTCCTGGGCGTTCTGGTAGACCTTCCAGGTCACTCCCGCCGCCTGGAGCGCCTCGGCGTAGTTCTGCCAGGTGAGTCCGGACTCGTCGCCGCCGTCTTAGCTGGTGCCGTCGACCTTGCCGCTCCACAGGTAGGTGCGGTTGGGGCCGGTGGCGCTGAGCGTGGAGCAGAAGTAGGCGTCGCAGATCGTGTAGGCGTCGGCGAGGGCGTAGTGGAACGGGATGTCGGTGCGGTCGAGGTAGCCGAGCGAGCGGGCGTTGCCGACGCCCGAGACCCAGTTGTCGAGCCGTCCCTTGTTCCAGGCGCCGTGCTGGGAGGTCCAGGAGTGCGGGAGGTCGCCGTTGCACTGCGCGAGGGTCGCGCCGTCGGCGCCGCCCGCCGCGGGCGTGGAGCTGAGCTTCCACGGGTACTGCCGGCCGGTGCCGTTGCGCTGGTTGAAGACCGGGTATCCGCCGGGCAGTGTGATGCCGCTGCGGTCGTCGAAGCCGCGGACGCCCTTGAGGCGCCCGAAGTAGTGGTCGAAGCTGCGGTTCTCCTGCATGAGGACGACGACGTGCCGTACGTCCGTGATGGTGCCGGTGGCGGTCGCCGCGGTGGTCGCGGCCGCCGCGGGCCGTGCTCCGACGGCCATCGCGGTTCCGGCCGCCACGGATGCGCCGAGCCCCACGAAGCCTCTTCGGCTGATCGGTGTCATTCGCCCGCCCTCGTCACTGAGTGGAGTGCCCCTGTGGCACACCGCGCGCAAGCGTGCACCGAGTGATCGTCGAAGGCCATGACGATGCGGTGAGAGGTGGGTGAACAGCGGCGGAAGCCGTGCGCGATGTGCCTGGACTCCGAGCCACGACCGTTACCCCTTATTGCGTGCGTGATAGTATCTAACACTCCTGCTCCCCCGAGACGAAGAGGCGACGACATGGCCGCAGACACCCGGACCGGGACGGGCCCGCGCGACCGGTTCCGCGCGCAGGTGCGGCAGGAAGTGAAGACCGCGGCGCTGCGCCAGCTGGCCGACGGCGGCCCGGAGGCCCTGTCGCTCAACGCGATCGCCAAGCAGCTGGGCATGACGGGCCCCGCGCTCTACCGCTACTTCACCAACCGCGACAGCCTCCTGACCGAGCTGGTCATCGACGCCTACGCCGACCTGGCCTCGGCCCTCGCCGGCGCCGCCGAGGCCTCCCGGGGCGACGCGGCCACCCGGATCGAGGAGCTGGTCCGGGCGTACCGCGCCTGGGCACGGGCCGAGCCGCACCGCTACCGCCTGCTGTTCCGAGCCCCGCTCCAGGGCTACGACGCCCAGTCGTCCCGCCTGGTCGAGGCCGCGCAGCCCGCCATGACGGTGCTCCTGGAGGCCGTGGGCGCTCTGGCGGAGTCCGGGACGGAGGTGCCGCGGGGCGCGGCGGCCGAGTTCCGGGCATGGATGGAGCGGCACACCTTCGAGGACGTTCCGGAGGCGGTGGCCGTGCGGTCCACCCTGCTCTGGGCGCAGTTGCACGGCCTGGTCGGCCTGGAGATCGAGGACAACTTCGCCTCGATGGGGATCGATCCCTCCTTTCTCTACGAGACCACGGTGACCGACTTCCTGCGTTCGCTCTGAGTCACGCACGGGCGGCGGCGCACGCGCCGGGCACGCGGAGGGCTCGTCCGGGACGGCTGGTGCGACAGGCGAACGCGTGACGCACGGGACTCGCACAAACGACCCTCGAACAGGCGATTGAGAAACCCGTCCGGGTCCACCACCTCGGGCTCAAGTCACGTACTCTGTCTACGACTTGACCTCCCGAGCGGCTACCGCATCTGGACCGGTCGCCCACTCCGGGAGGACTGCGGCATATGTCAGAAGCACCACCGTACCGGGTGTTGCCAAATCCCTTACAGCGCGTCGCGGGCTGTGCGACAGTCGTAACGGTCCTTCCGTCAGGCCAGGTTGTACCGTCCCCGCATCGGAGTACCTCATGCCTCCCCATCTCTCTGCGGACCGCCCAGCCGCCCAGCCGTCGCAGCACGGCTCGGTCGACGCGCTCATCTCGCAGACGCGTCGCCTGCGTGGCGAGGTGGACGCCGTCCGGCGTGAGGCGCCCGCCGACGGCGAGGACGTACAAGGACGCTGGCAGCGCGCGCTGTGCACCCTGGCACTGCACCAACTGAACGACCTGGACGAGCACTTGGCGCAGCTCCGGGAAGGACCACCGGCCGCTCCGGCTGAGCCTGTCGCCCCCGCCGTCCCCGCGCCACCGGCCGCTCCGGCCCCTTCCCGGCGCGGCTCACTGCTGAGCCGGGTCGGCAGCGCCGAGTGGAACCTGCTGACGGACGAGGCGAGTTGGTCCGGGGAGCTCTACCAGATCCTGGGACGTGACGCCGCCGCTCCCCCCCTCACCCTCGACGAACTGCCGTCCCTGGTCCTCGACGAGGACCGGCCGATGCTGACGACCATGGTCACGGACTGCCTCATCGACGCCAAACCCATCGACGGGGAGTTCCGCATCGTCCGGCCCGACGGCGGCCTACGCACGGTGCACATGATGGGTGAGCCCGTGCTGGGCGCCGACGGCAGCACCGCCGCGATGTGGGCCGTGGTGCGTGACGTCAGCGAACTGCGCCGCAGTCAGCGGACCGTGACCGAGACCCGTGACTCGCTGGAGCGCGAACAACAGGCCGCCCGGACCGAGCACCGGCTCGCGGTCGAACTGCAGGAGGCCGTACTGCCGCCCTGGCGCGGCTCACTGCGGTTCCCGCGCCAGGGCCCCCAGACGCTCGACCTCGCCGCCCACTACCTCCCCGCCTCCCCCGCCGCCCTGGTCGGCGGCGACTGGTACGACGCACTCGAACTGCCCGGCGGCGACACGCTGTTGAGCGTCGGCGACCTGTCCGGCCACGGGGTGGCCGCGACCTCGGGCATGGCGATGATGCTGGGAGCCCTGCGCGGCATGGCCGTGGCGGGCACCCAGCCCGGTCAGCTCCTCTCCTGGCTCAACCACCTGCTCGACACCACCGTCCAGCCGGCCCTCGGCAGCGCCCTCTGCTGCCGCTACCGGCCCGAGACCCGCACCCTCACCTGGGCGCAGGCGGGACACCCCGCCCCGCTGCTGTTCCGCGACGGGACGGGGCGCGCGCTGACCCCGCCGGACGGCGTCCTGCTGGGCGCCACGCCCGGCGCCGCCTACGGGCAGGCCGAGGAAACCCTCCAGGAAGGCGACGTACTGGTCCTGCACACCGACGGACTGGTCCCGCGACGACCGGCAGCATCCCGCCCCGGCGAGACCGGGAGCGAGGCGGAGTCGGAAGCCGTCCGACGCCTGCTCGGCCTGGCCCCGCGCTTCGACGCGGCCCGCACGGCCCAGGACTGTGTACGGCTGGTCATCGAGGAGTTCGGCGAGACGGAGCGCACGGACGACGCCTGCGTCCTCGTCGTCGGAATCGGTTCCTGACCGGCCGATTCCTGACCCGTCAGTCCCCGACCCGATGGTCCCTGCCCCGATACCCGACAGTCCCCTGCCCCGAGTTCGCGCTCGTCACTCCCCGTCACGGTGGCGACCCAAGCAGCCGGAGTACCGCTCGGACGGGCCCTTCTCCTCAGGCCCGCGCGCTGTTGCCGCCCCGGGGCTTCGACGCCATCCTGGGCAGCGCGAGCTTGATCTCCTCACGCAGATCACTGATCTTCGGGTAGCTGGAGTACTGCCCGGTGAGCCGGTACATCTCGCGCAACCGGTCCCAGGTGCGGTGGGAGGAGTTGGATCCCATCGATGTCAGAGCCAGTCGTGCGTACCGGTCGGCCTGTTCGGGGTCGTCGGCGATGAAGCAGGCCGACGCCAGCGAGATGTGGTCGAAGATCTTCGACCGGTCCCGCCCCGACTCCCTTAGTTTCAGAGCCTCCTTGGCGTGCCGCTGCGCCGTCGCCGCCGCCGCCGGCTCGTGCTCGGCGAGGGTCCGGTAGGCGAGGGCCTGCATGCCGTGCATGTCGGCCTCGTCGAACAGCTGCATCCAGCTCGGCGGAGGCACGTCACCGCGGTCGGAGACGAACAGGTCCTCCGCCACGCCGAGGGTGCGCCGCATGGCCTGGCCCTTGCCCATCGATGCCTGCGCCCA
Source organism: Streptomyces sp. NPDC048643 (assembly GCF_040650615.1). Taxonomy (NCBI): domain Bacteria; kingdom Bacillati; phylum Actinomycetota; class Actinomycetes; order Kitasatosporales; family Streptomycetaceae; genus Streptomyces; species Streptomyces sp. NPDC048643. Next base: position 25,593 of record NZ_JBEZHO010000072.1, on the reverse strand, counting down.
GGCCTCGATGGTGTGGAGCATGGCCCGGGTGCGCGGCAGGACCTCGTCGCCCGAACCGGACTTGGCGAGCTTCATCAGGTCGAGCGCGTCGTCCGGCCGGCCCAGGTGCACCATCTGGCGGGCCGCCCGGGAGAGCGCCTCGCCGGCCCGGGGCCGGTCGCCGCCCTCCCGGGCCGCGTGCGTGGCGATGATGAAGTACTTCTGGGCCGTGGGTTCCAGGCCGACGTCGTGCGACATCCAGCCCGCGAGGACGGCGAGGTTAGCGGCGACGCCCCACAGGCGCCGCTGGAGATGGTCGGGGTGACGGTAGGAGAGCATGCCTCCCACTTCGTTGAGCTGGCCCACGACGGCCTTGCGTTGCAGCCCGCCACCGCGGGACGCGTCCCAGGCCCGGAACACCTCGACGGAGCGCTCCAGTTCCTCGATCTCCTGCGACCCGATGGGGGCGGCCTCGTAGCGGTCGAACCCAGCGGGGTCGGCGTGCAGGGGATCGTCGAACTGCGGAGCGTCGGCGGTGAGGGCCGGATCGGTGCGAAGCCAGTCGTGCATGGCAGAGCTGAGTGCGGATCCCGCGGCGAGCGCGGCACCCGCGCCCACCAAGCCGCGTCGGTTGAGCATGAGGTCCATTCCCGTGAATTCGGTGAGGACCGCGGCGGTTCGCTCGGGCGCCCACGGCATTCCGTCGGGGTGTTCCACACTCCCGCCGCCCTGCCGTTTCCCCGCGCGCCCGTGCCTGACCAGACCGAGGTCCTCGATGGTCACGACACGGCCGAGACGCTCGGTGAACAGAGCCGCCAGCACCCGCGGCACCGGATCGCGCGGGATCTCTCCCATGTCGATCCACCGCCGCACCCGCGAGGTGTCGGTCGACAGCTGGGGGTGGCCCATGGCCGCCGCCTGCCGGTTGACCATCCTCGCGAGTTCGCCCTTGGACCAGCCGGCCAGGCCGAACAGGTCCGCCAGGCGGGTGTTGGGTTGTCCGTTCACGTCAAGCCCCCAGGTTCTCGGCTGATTTCGACAGTAACCGCCTGTCAGTTGCTGAGCGACTATTCGCCAGGGTTCGCCAGGGTGCGCCAGATGGTGTGCCAGTGGACGTCGGGTGTCAGGTAGGAATGCGCCACCCCGACCCGGTTACCGCAGGGCCATTCCCCAGGATGAACCCCAGGGACGGCCGGGCGGGGAGCGCAGCAACTTGCAGGCACACGAAGGGATCTGTTTCGCCCATGTACACAGCATCGTCCTCCGTGTCCGCTCCGCCCCGGTCGTTGCACTCCCGCCCGGTGGGCAGCGGCCCTTACCTCGACCCCGCGCGTCAGGCGGCTCCCGTGCTCGGGGCCGGCCGGGCGCGGCGCGTGCCGGGGCTCGGCACCCAGCCGCTCAGCGGGAGACTCGACTTGTCCGGCCCTCAGGGCGCCCAGTTGCGCACGGCGATCGCGTCGGTGCACCGGATCTGTCCGGAGTTCGCTCCGGTCCAGGTGCTCAGGCGCAGCGGACGCTCCGTGCTCCTCGTCGGTACGACGGGACGCAGCACGGCCGTCGCCAAGTGTTTACTGGACCACTCCCCCGTCTGGGCCGAGCGGATCCGGCATGAAATAGCTGCGTACCGCTCGTTCGTCCGGCACCGCCCGCCCGTGCGGGTGCCCCGGCTGATCGCGGCGGACCCGGAGAACTGCACCCTGGTGATCGAGCGGATGCCCGGCCGGGTGGCAGCGCTCCAGCGGCATCCGGTCGAGGCCCCGCCCCGCGCGGACATCCGGGCGGCGCTGGGCGCGATCTGCCGGCTGAACACCTGGCGGCCGCCGGCCGGTACGTTCAACGCCCCGCTGGACTACGCGGAACGGATCTCGCGCTTCCACGAACTGGGCCTGCTCACGGACCGGGACATGGGCGACCTCCAGAAGCTCGTGCACGGCATCGCCGCCTCCTCGGGGCGCCAGGGCATGGGCCAGTTCTGCCACGGCGACGCCCTCCTGTCGAACATCCTGCTCTCACCGGCCGGTCCAGTGCTGGTGGACTGGGAGCACGCGGGCTGGTACCTACCGGGGTACGACCTGGCGACCCTGTGGGCCGTCCTCGGTGACGCCCCCGTGGCGCGCCGTCAGATCAGCCAGCTCGCCCAGTCGGCGGGACCGGCGTCCCGGGACGCCTTCCTGGTCAACCTGATGCTCGTCCTGACCCGTGAGATCCGTACCTACGAGACGGCCGTGCAGCGTTCCCTGCACGACCTTGCACCGGCGGCACCGGGCCAGACCCCCCCGGCTGCCGCGCCGTCCGGCGAGGAACAGCGGCTGCTGCTCAGGCGGCTGCACGACGACTGCCAGATGGCCCGCCGGGCCGTTCGCGCGGCGGTCGGCACTCGCTGACCGGGGCCGAGGGCCCGCGGAGCGCACCGCAAGGTGGCGCACCGCGGGCCTTCGGCATGTCCGGGCCTGCCGCCGTTCGGGTCATTGGTCCACGCCACTGATGCCGCGCAGGCGGGAGGGCCACCGCCGCGGAAACCTCCTCGCTCGTCGCTGACATGGGAAATCGCCTCGCCCTGCGCATGATTGACGGATCGTCCGGGAGCCGGTAGCACTGACGCGTTCGGCCCGCACGCCCCACCGCGCTCGACCGTCCCAGGAGGCTGCATTGCACCGGTCCGCCACCGACCCCAACGGCACCACCGGACGCAGACGCGTCCGAAGGGCAGCGGGGACCGTCGCCTCGGCGGCGCTGCTGCTGCCGTTGCTGGGCGCCGCTCCCGCGAGTTCCGCCGCCGAGGTGCCCGAGGCCGCAGGGCTGCAGGGGGCCTTCGCCACCGCGGCCACCGAGTACCACGTACCGCAGAGCGTGCTGCTCGCCGTGTCCTATCTGCAGTCCCGCTGGGACACGCACGCAGGTGCCCCGAGCGTCAGCGGCGGCTACGGCCCCATGCATCTCACCGACGCCCGGACGGCGATCGCCGGGTCGCCGCACCACAGCGACGGCACGGAGGACGCCCGCGGCGACAGCTCGCGTCCGGCGCTGCTGCCGGACACGAAGGTTCCCACGGGCGCCGAACTCCCGGCGCGTCTCAAGACGTTGACGAAGGCGGCCGGTCTCACCGGGCTGCCCGCGGAGCGGCTGCGCACGGACGCGGCGGCCAACGTCCAGGGTGGTGCCGCCCTGCTCGCCGCCGCACAGCGTGACCTGGGCCGGCCGCTCAGCGCGGACCCGGCCGACTGGTACGGCGCGGTCGCGCGCTTCTCGGGAGCCGACGACAGCTCCACGGCGGCGACGTACGCCGACGACGTGTACGCGGTGCTGCGGACCGGTGAGGCGCGCACGACGGACTCCGGCCAGCGGCTGACGCTCGCCGCGCAGCCGAAGCTGAGCCCCGACACGGCGCAGCTGCGCGGCGCCGGGCTGCGGTCGGCCTCCGCCGACGGCACCGAGTGCCCGAGGACCGTGTCGTGCGAGTGGATCCCGGCTCCGTACGAGGAGTTCGGGGACGGCGACTACGGCAACCACGACCTGGGCGACCGGCCGGCGTCCGAGAGCATCAAGTACATCGTCATCCACGACACGGAAGGGACCTGGGACGGTGTGCTGAACCTCGTCCAGGACCCGACCTACGTGTCGTGGAACTACACGCTGCGCTCGACCGACGGTCACATCGCCCAGCACGTGAAGGCCAAGGACGTGGCCTGGCACGCGGGCAACTGGTACGTCAACGCGAAGTCGATCGGTCTGGAGCACGAGGGCTTCCTCACCTCGCCGGACGCCTGGTACACCGAGGAGATGTACCGGGCCTCGGCGCGCCTGGTGCGGTACCTCTCCGCGAAGTACTCGATCCCGCTGGACCGGCAGCACGTCCTCGGCCACGACAACGTACCCGGGCCGACCACGTCGACCATCCCGGGCATGCACACGGACCCGGGCCCGTACTGGGACTGGCAGCACTACTTCACGCTGCTCGGGCACCCCTTCCACCGCACGCTCGCGAAGAGCGGCGCGCTGGTGACGGTGCTGCCCACCTTCGCGAAGAACCAGCCGGTGTACACGGGCTGCGTCACGAAGGACGTGCCCTGCGCCACGCACGGCTCCAGCGAGGTGCGGCTCTACTCCCAGCCGGACGAGACCTCGCCGCTCGTCAAGGACGTCGGTCTGTACCCGAGCGGTGCGGCCTCGACGATCGACGTGAACGACGTGGCCTCGCGCGTCTCCACCGGACAGCGCTACGCGGTGGCCGAGCGCTCCGGGGACTGGACGGCGATCTGGTACCTGGGCCAGAAGGCCTGGTTCAAGAACCCGAAGAAGCAGCCGACCGCGGTGACCGCGTCGGGCCCGGTCGTGACACCCAAGGCGGGTCTCGCGGAGGTCCCGGTGTACGGGAGGGCGTACCCCGAGGCGGCGGCCTACCCGGCGGGCGTTCCCGTCCAGGCGGTCTCCCCGTTGCCCTACAAGATCCTCGCGGGCCAGCGGTACGCGGCCGGTGACAAGGTGCCGGGCGAGTACTTCTTCTCCCCGACCTTCGACACCACGGGGCACAAGGTAGTGATCGGCAAGGACATGTACTACGAGATCCAGTACGGACACCGGGTGGAGTTCGTGCGGGCCGCGGACGTCGATCTGATTCGGTAGCCGCTTCCGTAGCTCCTTTCCGTCCGTCGGGGCCGGTCCGCAGGTGCGGGCCCGGCCCCGGTGTTCTTCCCGACGACGATGACCGGGGCAACCGACCAGGGACTGTGCCCGCGAGGTCAGGTTCGGCCGGGCTCGGGCCAGTAAACGACATGTCGTCCCATCGGGGGTTCGTCTGCGCTGAGATGGGTCGAATCACGTCAAGCGGGCACATCTGGGGCGGACATGGGCGACTTCGTCAAAGGGACTTCAACGCGTCCCGCCGACACGGCGGACCCGGGGCGGTGCCAGTGCGGTGGTGACCCGCCCGACACCGTGCCGGCAGGGGCGGAGGAGAGATTTCGGGGGCTGTTGGAGGCGGCGCCGGACGCGATGGTCATCGTCGACGACACCGGCACCATCCGCCTCGTCAACGCCCAGACCGAAGCCCTCTTC
>NZ_JBEZHO010000072.1:0-20460 GCF_040650615.1 Streptomyces sp. NPDC048643 | reverse complement strand
CGCCAAGTCCGCCCCATGGGAGCCGAACTCGAACTCCACGGCCTGCGCAAGGACGGCACCGAGTTCCCCGTCGAGATCAGCCTCAGCCCCCTGGAGACCGCCGACGGCCTCCTCGTCTCCGCCGCCGTCCGCGACGTCAGCGACCGCAAGGCGGCGGAGGAAATGTTTCGGGGGCTGTTGGAGGCGGCGCCGGACGCGATGGTCATCGTCGACGACACCGGCACCATCCGCCTCGTCAACGCCCAGACCGAAGCCCTCTTCGGCTACCGACGTGAAGAACTCCTCGGCCACCCCGTCGAACTCCTCGTCCCCGGCCGCTTCCGCGCCCACCACACCATGCACCGCGACGGATACGCCGCCAACCGCCAAGTCCGCCCCATGGGAGCCGAACTCGAACTCCACGGCCTGCGCAAGGACGGCACCGAGTTCCCCGTCGAGATCAGCCTCAGCCCCCTGGAAACCGCCGACGGCCTCCTCGTCTCCGCCGCCGTCCGCGACGTCAGCGACCGCAAGCGCGCCGAGGCCCGGATCAACGAACTGGCCGGTCTGGTGGAGTCGTCGCAGGACGCGATCCTCGCCAAGACCCTCGACGGCGAGATCACGTACTGGAACGCCGCGGCCCAGCGGCTGTACGGCTACACGCGCGCCGAGGTGATGGGCCGGCACGTGTCGCTGCTGGCCACCACGGAGCGGCGGGACGAGATCGAGGCGCTGCTGGACCGGCTGCGCCGCGGTGAGAAGGTCGAGCACTTCGAGACGCTGCGGCTGACCCGCGCGGGCGATCTGCTGGACGTGGACATCACGCTGTGGCCGACGCGTGCCCCGGACGGCTCGGTCGTCGGTTCGTGCGCCATCGTCCGGGACATCAGCGACCGCAAGAAGGCGGAGGAGGAGCTGACGTTCCTCTACGAGCAGCAGCGGCACATCGCGCTGACGCTCCAGCGCAGCCTCATGGGCACGCCGCCCGCGATCCCGGGTCTGACCACCGCGAGCCGCTACCGGCCCGCCACACAGGGAGCGGGGGTGGGCGGCGACTGGTTCGACCTGATCCCGCTGGGCGCCGGCCGGGTCGGTGTCCTGATCGGCGACGTGATGGGCCGCGGTCTGGAGGCCGCCGCGGTGATGGGTCAGCTGCGGTCGGCGGCGCACGCGCTCGCCAAGACGGGGATGCAGCCGCGGCAGCTGATGCAGTCCCTGGAGACGGTCGTCGGCGATCTGGACGTGCCCGACCAGCTGGTGACCTGCTGCTACGTGGTGATCTCCGCCGACGCCGGAGAGGTGACGGTCTGCTCGGCGGGCCATCTGCCGACCCTGGTGGCGTTGCCGGGCAGCGGCGCGCACCAGCTCGCGGCCCCGGTGAACGCGCCCCTCGGTGTCGGTGACGTCCTCTACGAGCAGGCCACCGCGGTGATTCCTCCGGGGGCCACACTCGTCCTCTACACCGACGGTCTCATCGAGACGCCCGGCACGGACATCGAGGACCAGCTCGCCCAGCTGACCGCCACCCTGGCGGACCTGTTCGCCGGCGCGCCCGATCTTGAGGTGGCCGCCGATCGTGTGCTGGCGGCGCTGCTGCCGGACGCGGAGGGGCACAACGACGACGTGACCCTGCTCCTCACCCGGCTGCCCGACGCACCCCTGGCCACGCTCGCCATCGACCTTCCGGCCGTGCCCGAGTCCGTGCCGGAGGGCCGCGCCTTCCTCAGCAAGGCCCTGACCTCGTGGGACTGCGCGCCGACCGCGGACGACGCACGCCTGCTGCTGTCGGAGATCCTCACCAACGCCGTCCAGCACGCGCACGGGCCCATCGGCCTGTACCTGTGCCGCACCGCGACGGAGCTGACCGTGGAGATCAGCGACCACAGCACGCATCTTCCGCGGCCCCGGGCGGCCACGGAGGACGAGGAGTCGGGACGGGGGCTGATCCTGGTGCGCGCGCTCGCCGACGGCTGGGGCGTACGGCCGACGGAGGCGGGCAAGACCACGTGGTTCACCCTCAAGCTGTGACGCCGGAAGGGGTGTTCGGCCTCAGCCCTGCTGGAAGAGTTCCGCGGGCAGCGGCTTGAGCAGCGCGTAGAGGTCGTCGGTGATCGGGCGGTCCCAGGCGGCGATGGTCACCAGGACGTTGTCGCTGCGGTCGAACTGGACGCAGGAGATGCGCGTCTCGGAGAGCTTCAGCCGGCGCACGATGAGCAGGTTGTCGCCCTGCATCACCGGCATGTCCTCGACGCCGGTGACGGTGACCTCCTCGTCGTTCTCCAGCGCGATCAGCAGCTGGGCCACCTCGAAGGGGACCTCGTCCTCGGCGACGTCACGAGCCGGCGAGCCTTCCGGCAGGTTGCCGATGATCATCGCGGGGCCGCGGCCGCCGAACAGGTCGTACCGCAGGAAGACGCCCTGGCAGCTGCCGTCGGGGGCGGGCAGCAGGCCCGCGCCGAGGTTGCCCGGCCAGTCGCCCGGGTCCATGGCCAGAACGTCGAAGTCGGGCCCGGCGGGCGTGGCGCTGCGGCGGCGGAGGAAGGACATGCCGCAATGGTACGTGCACGGGGGGCGCACCGGGTCCCGTGGGCGCGGCCCGCTCGGGCCCGGGACAGACGCCTGCCGGCGCCGGGCGGGCCGCTGATTCCGGCACCGCCGCCCGGCGCCGCGCGAGACCTCTTCCCGGACGCCGCCGCCTCGGGTCACGGCCTGTCCCCCGCCCACTGTGCGCGTCAGGAGGTGGCCTGCTCCCGGAGGGCGGCGGCGAGCCCCGTGCGGTCCGTGCCGACCTTGCGGTAGACCGCCGACAGCAGCCGGACGACGGCCTGCTCGTCGATGCGCAGTTCCTTCGCGACCTGGGCCGGGGTCCGGTCCCGCGCGGTCAGCGCGGCGGCGGCGCGCTCGCGGGCGGTCAGGGTGTCCGTCTCGGTGCTGTGCAGGCGGCGGGGTCGCAGTCCCGCGTTCGCCAGCTCCTCACGCGCCTCGCCGACCAGCCCGTCGGCGCCGCACTGGACGGCCGCGTCGAGTCCGCGGTAGAGGTGCTCGGCGGCTTCCTTGGGGCGTCCCGCGCGACGCAGTTCGGTCCCGAGGGCGACCAGCGCGCAGGCCAGTTCGTACCCGGCCGGGGAGCGCTCCAGGTGGTCGACCGACTCTTCGAGGAGGCTGACGCGGTCCGGAACCGGGGAGACCTCCGCGGCGGCTCGCAGGGCCTGGCCGATCGCGGAGGGGGTGCCGTACTGGCGGGCCCGCTGCACCGCGTCGAGTGCCGTGGCGACGGCACGCTCGGGGGTCTCGTGGCTCTCGGCACGGGCGAGGTGGAGCTGCCAGGGACACCAGGAGGGGTTGCGCATGCCGCGCTCGTCGAGGCGGCGGCCCGCGGAGGCGAGCTCGACGGCGGCTTCCTTGGCGAGGCCACGGGCGAGCAGGAGTTCGCCGTACACGGTCTGGGCGTCCGGGAAGGTGACGGCGGCCGGGAACGGTGCGCGCAGCGCGTAGTGCTCGCCGGCGCGGGTGGCCTCGTCGACCCGGCCGCGGGCCAGCAGGACCTGGACGAGGGTGCCCACCGCGTACCAGTGGACGGGGGTGCCGGGTCCGACGCGTTCGGCGAGCCGGAGGCCGGCACGGACGAAGTCCTCCGCCTCGACGAGGCGGCCGCGGCGGAAGCGGACGTAGCCGAGGATCGTGTAGCCGAAGGAGAGGTGGGCGCCGTGCCAGCCCTGGGTCTCGAAGTCGGCGATGCCGGTGGCGAAGAGTTCCTCCGTGCGGCCGGGCCGGTCGGCGTACATGAAGGTCATGGCGACCAGCACCGGGACTTCGAAACCGCGGTCTGCCTCGGCCCAGCCCAGGCCGCCGGCGAGGGCTCGTTCGGCGTGCTGGAGGGCGACGGGCGCGGGTTCGCCGCGCAGGGTGGCGTCCCAGGCGCGCAGCCCGATGACGTAGCGCTCGGTGAGGTCACGGCCGGTGAGCCGGTCGGCGAGGCGGGCCAGCCGGCGGGAGCGGGCGGGCGAGTCGGGTTCGTCGGCGCGGAAGGCGTCCCACATGAACTGCTCGGACTGCATGCGCAGCCGTACCCGGGCGTCGCCGGTGACGTGGATCTCGCGGTCGAGGATCTCGGAGGCCTCGGCGAGCCGGTCGCTGTGCGCGAGGACCTGGGAGAGGCGGTAGACGATGTTGTGGCGCAGTTCGGGGTCGGCGATGGGTTCCTCGAGGGCGGCCCGCAGATGGTTGACCGTGTTCGCCGGTTCGGTGAGCAGGGAGGCGCAGCCCAGTTCGTACAGGACGGCGGCACGTTCCGCGGGGGGCGGCGGTTCGCGCAGCGCGCGGGCGAGGCAGCGGCGGGCGGCGTCGGGGGCTCCGGCGCGCTGGGTCTCGCGGGCCGCGGCGCGCAGCTGCTGGACGATCCAGGTGTCGCCGTCGGGGTGGGTCTCCATGAGGTGGCGGGCGGCGGCGGCCGGGCCGAGTCCTTCGTCGATCACGCACCAGGCGGCCTGGCCGTGCAGGGCGACGCGCACGGCGCCGGGGATGTCCCGGTAGACGGCGGTGGCGATGAGCGGGTGGACGAACTCCAGGGGGTCCGCTCCGGTGAGGATGCGGGCGATGCGCAGGGCGTCGGCCGCGTCGGCGGCCTCCTCGGAGCCGAGTCCGGCGACGGCGGCGGCGAGCGCCGGACGGATCTCGGTTCCGAGCACGGCGCAGGCCCAGGCGAAGCGGACGGTCGTGGTGCCGAGGCGTTCCAGGCGGGCGATGAGGCCGCTGCCCTTGACGGCGGCGGCGAGGTCCCGCAGCAGGTGCGCGCCGTCCTCGGTCGGGTTCAGTCCCCGGTCGCGGACCTTGGCGGTCAGCTCGACGGCCTCGAAGGGGTTGCCCGCGGTGACCGCCCAGCACTCGCGGCAGAACGCGTCGTCGGCCTGGATGCCGAGGTCCTCGCGGACGAGCCGGGCGACGGCCGCCGCGCTGAGCGGTTCGAGCCCGATGGGGCGTTGGCCGGCGCGGCCGGGCAGGCTCCTGAACGCCTCGGCGTGTTCCGGCAGTTCGTCGGGCCGGTAGGCGACGACGACGAGCAGCGGGAGTTGTTCGGCGCGGGGTGCGAACGCGGCGAGCCAGCTGAGGGACTCGGCGTCGGCCCAGTGCGCGTCGTCCAGGACGAGCACCATCGGGGCGCGCTGCACGGCGAGGTGGGTGAGGACCCAGTCGAGGCCCGCGCGCAGTCCCTGCTGGTCGGGCGGGGCGCCTTCGGAGGGCGCGCAGAGGCCGAGTGCGGGACCGACGATCGCGTACCAACTGCCCAGTGTCGCGCGGAGTTCGGCCTCGGAGAGGCCGGCGAACTCCGGCTGGAGGAGCTGGCGGGCGACGTGGAAGGCGACGCGCTGCTCCTGCTCGCCGCCGCGCGCGCTCAGGACGGTGCAGCCCTTGGCGGCGGAGCGGCGGCGCACTTCGGTGAGGAGGGTCGTCTTGCCGATGCCGGCGTGGCCCGCGAAGGACAGCAGCGCTCCGCGGGAACGGCCGGGTGGTTCGCCGCTGTTCCCGCGCGGCCCGGCGAGGTCGCTCAACGCCTCGTCCACAGTGGACAGTTCACTCTCGCGCTCGAAGAGCGTACGACGGCCACGCAGGCTGCGCTGCCCCATGCTCACCCCCTGTCACGGTGGCGTCCGCGCGGCGATGCGGATGCGTACCGTGACCTCCAGGCAGCTCAGCGTACGCCGGGATCATCCCGGGGGGAGCCTGTTCGAGGGCTCCTGCTCAGGGAACCTGTTCGGGTGGGCGCCCGGGCGGCCGCACGGAGTCGTGCACGGCTCCGTCCGGGCGCGTCGAGGATGGCCTCCGCGCATCCCCGCCAGGGTCCGGGGACGGGGAGGACGCGGTCCGGCGGGGCTGGTTCAGGTGAGGTCGAACTCGCCCTCGCGGGCCCCCGACACGAACGCCCCCCACTCCGCGGGGGTGAAGATCAGGGAAGGGCCCTGCGGGCGGCCACTGTTGCGCATCGCGATGAAGCCTTCGACGAAAGCGATCTGGACATCGCCCCGCCCTCGGCTGCTGGACTGCCACTCGGCCTTGCTGAGGTCCAGCTCCGGCTTGTCCCAGCCCGCGAGCGGGTGTTGCTCGATGGTGCTTTCGGCCACGTCCGTGCTCCTCCCGGTTCGTCGTCCGCGGCCAGCCTAGCGATCGGTCCGGGTGGCGGACAGGCCACGTGAGGGGGACGGTTTCAGGATGCGGGCGGCGCGGCGCCGACCAGCCACATGGAGAAGAACTGGGATCCGCCTCCGTAGGCGTGCCCGAGGACCCGTCGCGCCCCGTCCACCTGGTGCTCTCCTGCCTGGCCACGGACCTGGAGTGCCGCTTCGGCGAAGCGGATCATGCCGGAGGCGCCGATCGGATTGGTGGACAGGACACCGCCCGACATGTTGACGGGGAGGTCGCCCTCCAGTTCGGTCACCCCCGATTCGGTGAGTTTCCATCCCTCGCCCTCGTCGGCGAAGCCGAGGTTCTCCAGCCACATGGGTTCGTACCAGGAGAACGGCACGTACATCTCGACGGCGTCGATGTCCCGGCGGGGGTCCGCGATCCCGGCCTGCCGATACACGTCGGCCGCGCAGTCCTTCCCGGCCTGCGGGGACACGAAGTCCTTGCCGGCGAAGAGGGTGGGTTCGCTGCGCATCGCGCCGCCGTGCATCCAGGCGGGCGGCCGGGGTGAACGGGCGGCTCCCGCGCGGTCGGTGAGGACCATCGCGCAGGCGCCGTCGGAGGACGGGCAGGTCTCGGAGTAGCGGATCGGGTCCCAGAGCATGGGTGACGCCTGGACCTTCTCCAGGGTGATGTCGTGCTCGTGGAGGTGCGCGTACGGGTTCTTCAGGGCGTTGCGCCGGTCCTTGTAGGCGACGAGCGAGCCGACGGTGTCGGGGGCGCCGGTGCGCCGCATGTAGGCGCGCACGTGCGGCGCGAAGAAGCCGCCGGCGCCGGCGAGGAGTGGCTGCTGGAACGGGACGGGAAGGGACAGGCCCCACATGGCGTTCGACTCGGACTGTTTCTCGAAGGCGAGGGTGAGGACGGTGCCGTGGACGCGGGCGGCGACGAGGTTGGCGGCGACGAGGGCGGTCGACCCGCCGACGGACCCGGCGGTGTGCACGCGCAGCATCGGTTTGCCGACCGCGCCGAGGGCGTCGGCGAGGTAGAGCTCGGGCATCATGACGCCCTCGAAGAAGTCGGGTGCCTTCCCGATCACCACGGCGTCGATGTCGGCCCAGGTCAACTCGGCGTCGTCGAGGGCGCGTCGGGCGGCCTCACGGACGAGGCCCGCGATGGACACGTCCTGTCGCGCCGCCACGTGCTTGGTCTGGCCGATGCCTACGACGGCCACGGGCTCCTTGCTCATCGGACGTCCCCTTCGAGTACGGCGACCAGGTTCTGTTGGAGGCAGGGGCCCGAGGTGGCGTGGGCGAGTGCCCGGTCGGACTCCCCGCGATGGACGCGCGCCGCGGCCTCTCCGATGCGGATCAGTCCGGCCGCCATGACGGGGTTGGCGGCGAGCGGGCCTCCCGACGGGTTGACGCACACGCTGTCGTCGAGCCGCAGCGCCTTGCGCAGGACCACCTCTTGCGAGGTGAAAGGCGCATGCAACTCGGCGGTGTCGACGGGCCGTTCGAAGACTCCGGCGCGTTCCGCGGCCAGCCGGGTGGACGGGGAGTCGGTCAGGTCGCGCACGCCGAGCGAGTGCGCCTCGACGCGATGGTCGATGCCCCGGATCCAGGCGGGCCGTTCGCACAGGTCACGGGCCCGTTCCCCGGCGGCGAGGATCACGGCGGCGGCTCCGTCGCCGACGGGCGGGCAGTCCCCGGTGCGCAGCGGACGGACGAGGTAGTCGCCCTGCGGGACCGGACCGCGCAGCTGGGCATGGGAGTTGGCCCGCGCGTCGGCGCGGCTGCGGGCGGCGACGCCGGCGAGGGCGGGTTCGTCGGTCTCGCCCGCGTCGATGAGCGCCTGCGCCTGCAGCGCGGCGAGGGCGACGGAGTCGGGCCACAGCGGGGCCACGTAGTACGGGTCGAGCTGCCGGGTCAGGACGTCACGCACGGAGCCGGGCGAGGACTTGCCGTAGGCGTACACGAGCGCGGTGTCGGCGTCGCCGGTGAGCAGTTTCGTCCAGGCCTCGTACAGGGCCCAGGCGCCGTCCATCTCGACGTGGGACTCGGAGATCGGCGGCCAGGCGCCCACCCCGTCGAGCGCCATGGTGAAGGAGAAGGCGCGGCCGGCGAGGTAGTCGCTGGAGCCGGAGCAGGTGAAGCCGATGTCCGCGGTCCGCAGGCCCGTCCGGTCGAGGACGTCGTGCAGGACCGGGAGGAGCATCTCCACCTCGGAGTGCTCGTCGGAGCTGCGCCGGTGGTCGGTCTGCCCGAAGGCGACGACGGCGATGTCCCTTGTGGGTCGCATCTACAGCATCTCCTTGTACGTCTCGTAGTCCGCGTCCGCTTCGCCGGTGGGCCGGTAGTGGTCGGGGTGGCGGCCGCCGTCCGTCCACACGGGTTCGACGCGCAGGCCCATCCGCACCTCGTCGTAGGGGATGCCGCCGATCCGGCCGTGCAGCGCGAGTCCGGCCCCGTCGAGGGCGATGTGCGCGTAGACGTAGGGCACTTCGATGTCGAGGTTCTTCGCCTTGATGTTGACGATGCAGTACGTGGTGACGGTGCCGCGCGGGCCGACCTCGACCTGTTCGGAGGTGGCCAGGCCGCAGGTGGGACAGGCGCCCCTGGGCGGGACGTAGACCTTGTGGCAGGACGGGCAGCGTTCGCCGACCGTGCGCCGTTCGGAGAGGTTCTCGATGTAGGCGGTCTGGGCGCGGCCCGGGGAGTAGACGTAGTCGAGGCGGGCGGCCGCGACGATGCCGGTCACCGGGTTCTCGAACCGGCCGTCGTGGCCGGTGGGTTCACCGGGTCCGCCGTCGTACGGTTCGAAGCAGGCGATGTCGGTGATGGCGCCGGAGCGCTCGGGGGCCCAGCGGACGCGGACGCGCATCCCCGTGCGGACGGCGTCGGGGCCGGGGGCGTCGAGGGCGTGCAGCAGGGCGGTGTCGGCGCCGTCCAGTCGGACGAGGACCCAGGCGAACGGGGTGTCGAGGGGCTGGCCGCGGCGGGGTTCGTGGTTCCAGGCCCAGGTGGTGACCGTGCCGGTGGGGGCGACCTCGACGAGGTCGCGTATCTCCTCGGCGGTGACCGGGTCGTACTCGACGGGCGGGACGAGGGTGCGGCCGTCGGTGGTCCGTACGCCGAGGACGACGCGTTCGCGCAGCCCGGTGAGGAAGGCGCTCTGCACGGGGCCGAGCGAGCGGGTGAAGGGGAACTCGACGACGAGGGGGGCTTTGAGGACTTCGGGCATCCCGGATCTCTCCTTCGGAGGTCGGTCGCGCCGCGTCCGCGAGCGGCTCGGCGCGGAGGGGCGGGCCGGGGCGCCCTGCCAGGCGCCGCGGCCCCGGACTGATCCGGACGACACCCCCTAGGCGCGCCGGTAGACGGGTGGGCGCTTCTCGGCGAAGGCCCGGGAGCCCTCCTTGGCGTCGGCGGTGTCGAAGACCGGCCAGCCGCGCAGCAGTTCGGCGGCGAGGCCGTCGGTCTCGGTGAGTTCGGCGGTCTCGTACACGGACGCCTTGACGGCCTCGACGGCGAGCGGCCCGCAGGCGTTGATCTGTTCGGCGACGGCGAGGGCCTCGGTGAGGGCGGTGCCGTCGGGCACGACCCGGCCGACGAGTCCGATGTCGGCGGCCTCGCGCGCGGAGTAAGCGCGCCCGGTGAGGAGCATTTCGAGGGCGTGGGTGCGCGGGATCTGGCGTTGCAGCCGGACGGTCGAGCCGCCGATCGGGAACAGGCCGCGCCTGACCTCGAAGAGCCCGAAGGTCGCGGAGGCGCCGGCGACCCGGATGTCGGTGCCCTGGAGGATCTCGGTGCCGCCCGCGACGCAGTACCCCTCCACGGCGGCGATCACCGGTTTGCGGGGGCGGTGGTGGCGCAGCATGGCCTTCCAGTGGAGGTCGGGATCGGCCTTGAGCCGGTCCCGGTACTGCTCGCCCTCCATGCCCTTCCCCGCCAGTGCCTTGAGGTCCATTCCGGCGCAGAAGGTGGCCCCGGCGCCGGTGAGCACGATCGAGCGGACCGTGTCGTCCTCGTCGGCCTCGACCCAGCCGTCGTACAGGCCGACCAGCATCGGCAGTGAGAGCGCGTTCCTGGCCTCGGGCCTGTTGAGCGTGAGCACCAGTGTGGCGCCTTCGCGCTGCACGGTGAGGTGTTCCGTCCCACCCATAGCCGTCCTCCCGTCTCGGATGCGAGAACAGGTTGCAGGAGGCGTGCGGCCAGTACAAGGGTTTTCTGACAGACAGTCAGATTTCTTCTGCCGTGGCCCTTCCCAGTTCGGTCGGGCTTTGCTCTGATGACCGTCGGGCCGAGGCCCGCCCAGTCACGGACGGACGTACACGGTCAGGAGGAACGGTGGAGTACAACCTTGCCGACCTGTTCGAGTCGGTCGTCGACGTGGTCCCGGACCGCGAGGCGCTGGTGTACGTCGACCATCCCGGCACCGGCGCCGAACAGCGCCTGACGTACGCCGAGTTGGACGCGGCCGCGAACCGTCTCGCGCACCATCTGATCGACAGCGGCATCCGCCCGGGGGAACACCTCGGACTCCACCTCTACAACGGCGTCGAGTACCTCCAGACCGTGCTGGCCTGCGTGAAGGCGAGGGTGGTCCCCGTCAACGTCAACTACCGCTACGTGGAGGAGGAGCTGGCCTACCTGTACCAGGACGCGGATCTCGTGGCGCTGGTCTTCGACGCGGAGTTCACCGAGCGGGTGGCGGCGGCGCGGCCGCGTGCCGCGCGGCTGCGCCATCTCGTCCGGGTGGGCGCTGGGGCCGAGGATCCGCACGGGGCGAGCCTCCCGGACGTGGTGGAGTTCGACGCCGCGGCGGCGGCCGGATCACCGGAGCGCGGCTTCCCGGCCCGGTCGGCGGACGACCAGTTCATCATCTACACCGGCGGCACGACGGGCATGCCGAAGGGGGTGATGTGGCGGCAGGAGGACCTGTTCTTCGCCGGCCTCGGCGGAGGCGCGCCGACCGGCGAGCCGGTCGCCCGGCCGGAGGAACTCGCCGAGCGCGTCGCGGCCGGCGGCGCGGGCATCACCTTCTTCCCCACTCCCCCGCTGATGCACGGCACCTCGACGCTCACGGCGTTCATCGCCTTCAACTTCGGCCAACGCGTCGTGATCCACCGCAAGTTCGCGCCCGAGGAGGTCCTGCGCACGATCGAGCGGGAGAGGGTCACCAGTGTGTCCCTGGTCGGCGACGCGATGCTGCGCCCGCTGATCGACGCGCTGAGCGGTCCCCTGAAGGGCACGGACTGCTCCTCCCTGTTCAGCGTGTCCTCGTCCGGAGCGATCATGTCGGACACGGTGCGCGAGCAGTTCCAGTCACTGGTGCCGAACGTGATGCTGCTCAACAACTTCGGGTCCTCGGAGTCCGGTTTCAACGGCACCGCGACGCCCGACTCCGGCCCGGAGCGCGGCTTCCGGATCCGCGTCAACTCCCGTACGCAGGTGGTCGACCCGGCCACGTACGAGCCGGTCGCGGTGGGTGAGCCGGGCCGGGTCGCGCAGCGCGGCCATGTGCCGCTCGGCTACTACAACGACCCCGGGAAGACCGCCGAGACCTTCTTCCGGCGGGGCGAGGAGCGCTGGGTGCTGCTCGGCGACATGGCCACGGTCGACGAGGAGGGCATCGTCACCGTCCTCGGCCGCGGCTCCCAGTGCATCAACACCGGCGGCGAGAAGGTCTACCCCGAAGAGGTCGAGCAGGCCCTCAAGTCGCACCCGGACGTGTACGACGCCCTGGTCGCCGGAGTGCCCGACCCGCGGTGGGGCAACCACGTGGCGGCGGTCGTGCAGCTTCGCGCGGGCGCGCCGCTGCCCTCGCTCGACGACATCCAGGCCCACTGTCGCAGCCACCTGGCCGGCTACAAGATCCCGCGCCAGCTCGTGATCGCGGACTCGATCCAGCGCTCCCCCAGTGGCAAGGCGGACTACCGCTGGGCCCGGTCGGTCGCCGCCGACGCGGCCCCCTGACCGGACCCCCCGGAGACCTGGCGAACTCTTTGCCCGGCACGGACGCCGCAGGTTGAACGATGGGTGAAGATCAGCCGTACGGATGATGGCACCCCTGCCCTGCCCCGGGGCGTGGTCGGTCGTGTCATCACGGGGCCCGTACGGAAGGACCATCGGCGTGTCGCACACCACGCGCTCCAGTCGACTCCCGGAGCAGCCCCGGCCGGACCAGGACGCGGGCCCCGGCCCGGAGTCCGGCGGGGCGGGCGGAACACCCGCGGGCGCTGCCCCGGACACGCTCGCCGACACGGACACGCCCCCGAACGACGCGGACGTGCCGGACGTCGAGGCCCCCGAGGACGCCGCGGCCGACTCCGCACCCGGCGGTCCCGCGCGCCCGGGTGATGACGAGGACAGGGCCCCGGACCAAGAGGGCGCACCCGGTCAGGACTCGGATGCCGTCGAGAGCCTGGACTCCGCACCGCGGTCGGACCACGGCGGGGACACCGAGACGGACACGGAGCCGAAGAGCCTGGAACCGTCCGCCGCGCCCGAGGCAGCCGCCGCCCCGGAGGAGGCCGTCACTCCGGAGGAGGCCGGTGCCGTCGGCGGACCGCCCGCGCCGCCCGCACGAAGTGGCCGGCGTGCTGGCTGGCGGGTGACCCACCCCCGCGTCGCACGAGGGGTGACCGTCGGGACGACCGTCCTCGCCGGCGTCCTCGTGCTCTTCGCCCTCGTCGTGCCGAACCGGCTGGACCGGCTCAGTGTCGCCGCCTTCCTGCGGATCCCGGCGGAGGGGGTGCTCCTCGCGGCGCTGCTGCTGGCACTCCCGCCGAGGCCGCGGCGGATCACGTCGTACGTCGTGGGCGCCCTGCTCGGCCTGGTGACCGTCCTCAAGCTCGTGGACATGGGCTTCTACTCCGTCCTGGTCCGGCCGTTCGACCTGGTGCTGGACTGGAGCCTGTTCGGCAACGCGGCGGACTGGGTGCGGGAGTCGTTCGGCCGGACCGGCGAGGTGGTGGCGCTGATCGCGGTCGTCGCGCTCGTCGTCGCGCTGCTCGTGCTGATGACGCTCGCCGTCGCCCGGCTGACCGACGTCATGGTCCGCAACCGGCCCGTCGCAGGCCGCACGGTGCTGGTCCTCGGCACCGCCTGGATCACCTGCGTGACGCTCGGGGTGCAGTTCACCGGCGTCCCCGTCGCCTCGCAGATCGACGCGAGGATCGTCCAGAACCGGGTGCGCCAGGTACAGGCGGGCCTGCACGACGGCGAGGTCTTCGAACGGCAGGCCTCGGTGGACGCGTTCGCCGACACCCCGCCCGACCAGTTGCTGACCGGACTCCGCGGCAAGGACGTCCTGTTCACGTTCATCGAGAGCTACGGCCGTACGGCGATCGACGACCCGGCGATGTCCCGGCAGATCGACACGGCCCTCACGCAGGGGAACAGCCGGTTGAAGTCGGCCGGGTTCTCCTCGCGCAGCGGCTGGCTGCGCTCTCCCGTCACGGGCGCCGGCAGTTGGCTGGCCCACTCCACCTTCCTGTCCGGTCTGTGGATCAAGAACCAGCAGCGCTACCGGAGTCTGACCACCAGCGACCGGTCCACCCTCACCAGCTACTTCCGCAAGACCGGCGCCTGGCGCACCGTCGGCATCGTGCCGGGTGTCCGACGGGCGTGGCCCGAGGGCAAGTTCTTCGGCCTCGACCACATCTACGACTCCGAGCACCTCGGCTACAACGGCCCGTACTTCAGCTGGACACCGGTGCCCGACCAGTTCAGCCTGGGCGCCTTCGAACGGCTGGAGCACGGCAAGAAGGACCGCGGGCCGATGATGGCGGAGATCATTCTCGCCTCCAGCCACAATCCCTGGGCGCCCGTCGCCCACATGATCGACTGGGACGACCTCGGCGACGGCTCGGTGTACGACAAGATCAAGGAAGAGGGCAAGGACCCCAAGGAGGTCTGGAAGAACCCGGAGAGCGTGCGCACGGAGTACCGGCGGGCCATCGAGTACTCGCTGCACAGCCTCACCGAGTACGTCGAGAAGTACGGCGACAAGAACACGGTGCTCGTCTTCCTCGGCGACCACCAGCCCGTCCCGACCGTCACCGCGGGCAGCACCAGCCGCGATGTCCCCGTCACGATCGTCGCGCACGACCAGAAGGTGCTGGACCGGGTCGCCGACTGGGGCTGGACGGACGGCCTGAAGCCCGCCGACAACGCGCCGGAATGGCGCATGGACACGTTCCGCGACCGTTTCCTGACGGCGTTCGGCCCGCACCCGGAAGGCTCCGCCGCCACGGCGTCGCAGCCCTGACCCCCTCGACCGCGCCGGCGGCTGTCGTACGCCCCGGCGCGGTCCGGCGCGTGTGGCCCGCGCGGTCAGCGCCAGTCCGGTGTGCCCGCGGCGGGTGACCGGAGCGTCTCGATGGTGGCCCGCGTCTCCCGCATGACGGCGACGACGCGGGCCTCGTGCTCCGCGGTGAGCCGGGCCACCGGGACCGAACAGCTGATGGCGTCGGCGGCCGGTGTGTCGTAGCGCAGGGCGAAGCCGAAACCCACGATGCCCGTCACCGTCTCCTCACGGTCGACGGAGTAGCCGCGCTCACGCACGCCGGCGAGGTCGGCGAGCAGGTCGGCGCGGAGCGTGCGGGTGTTGGCCGTGAGGGCGGCCAGCGGTTCGGCGGGCAGGGGCAGGTCGCCGTCGGGGCGCTCCGCGAGCAGGGCCTTGCCGAGCGCGGTGGCGTGGGCCGGGACGCGGCGGCCGACGCGGCTGATGGTGCGCGCGTACTCGTGCGATTCCCGGGTGGCGAGATAGACGACGTCGCCGCCGTCGAGCCGACCGAGGTGGAGGGTCTCGCCGAGCGCCTCGGAGGCCTCGTCGAGGTGGGGGCGGGCCGTGCGGACCCGGCGGTCGCTGTCCAGGTAGCTGGTGCCCGTGAGCAGGGCGCGGATCCCGATGCCGTAGAGCGAGCCGGTGGTGTCGGCGCGCACCCAGCCGCAGTCGACCAGGGTCTGCAGCAGTTGGTACATGCTGCTGCGCGGGACGTCGAGCGCCCCGGCCAGTTCGTCGAGACGCGCAGGCCGGTCGCCGCGGTCGGCGAGCAGCTCCAGCAGCGCGACGGTGCGGGCCGCCGACTTCACTCCGCGCACCCCTGGGCTCTCCGGCATGGCGCCCATCGTAAATCCGTGCCGCCTCCCTTATTGACCGGAGCGGTTCACGAACCTAACCTCTGTTCTCATACATAGACGTCATCTGCATACGGGGATGAGCATCATGGCAGGGTTCGACGCGGGGACGGAGCACGTGGTCCAGCGGCTGCGGGACGGCATGGCGAGCGGCGTGCTGTCGTTCCCCCTCACCAGCTTCACGGAAGGCGGCGAACTGGCCCCCGATGCCTACCGGGCCTATCTGACCCGACAGTTGGACAGTGGTCCCGGCGCCGTCTTCCCCGCCTGTGGGACCGGCGAGTTCAGCGCGCTGGACGAGGACGAGTACCGCTCGGTGGTCGCCGACACGGTCGCGATCGCGGACGGCCGGCTGCCGGTGGTCGCGGGCGTCGGATACGGCTGGGCGCAGGCGCTGCGGTTCGCCCGGATCGCAGAGGAGGCCGGCGCGGACGCGCTCCTGGTGCTGCCGCACTATCTCGTCGAGGCGCCCGAGGAGGGGCTGGTCGAGCAACTGCGCCGGATCGCCGGGGGCACCCGGCTGCCCCTGATCGCGTACCAGCGCGGACCGGTCGCCTTCACCCCCGAGGGGCTGCGCGCCATCGCGGAGATCCCCACCGTCGTCGGACTCAAGGACGGGCACAGCGACCTCGACCGGCTCCAGCGCCTCACCCTCGCCGCACCCGACGACTTCCTCTTCTTCAACGGGGCCGCCACCGCCGAGATCCAGGCCCGCGCCTACGCCACCGTCGGCGTCCCCGCCTACTCGTCGGCCGTGCACGCCTTCGCCCCCGAGATCGCCGACGCCTGCTTCGCCGCCCTGCGCGCGGGCGACGACGCGACGGTGAACAAACTGCTGCGCGACTTCTACGTCCCGTTCGTCGCCCTGCGCGACCGGGTGCCCGGGTACGCGGTCTCGCTGGTCAAGGCCGCGGCCCGGCTGCGCGGCCTGCCGGTCGGCCCGGTGCGCGCACCGCTCACCGATCCGGGACCCGCGGACCTCACCGAACTGGAGCACATCCTCGACACCGGCCTGGCCCTCGTCGGAGCGGTGCGCCGACCCGCCTGACGCGTCGCACGGCCCGGTCGGCGCCCTCGTGGTCGAGTGGGCCCCGACGCCCTCCCCCGGGGCCACCGGCCGCGGTCACCCTCGCACGCAAGGACTTTGATGAGCAGTCAGCAGCCGACCGTCACCGAGTTCGCCGTCTATCCCGTCGCGGGGCGGGACTGCATGGAGCTGAACCTCTCGGGCGCACACGGCCCCTACTTCACCCGCAACGTCGTCGTGCTCAAGGACTCCGAGGGGCGGACCGGCCTCGGCGAGGTGCCCGGCGGGGAGCGGATCACCCGGACGCTGCGCGACGCCGAACCCCTCGTGCTCGGCGCGAAGGTGGGCGACTTCCAGCGGGTGCTGCGCGCGATCGGAGACCGCTTCGGCGACCGGGACGCGGGCGGGCGCGGCGCCCAGACCTTCGACCTGCGGACGACGGTGCACGCCGTCACCGCCGTCGAGTCGGCGCTGCTCGACCTGCTCGGCCAGCACCTCGACGTGCCGGTGGCCGCCCTGCTCGGCGACGGCCAACAGCGCTCCTCAGTCAGGGTGTTGGGATATCTCTTCTACGTCGGGGATCCCGACCGCACGGACCTGGAGTACGTGCGGGAGCCCGACGCGGACGTGGACTGGTACCGCCTGCGGCACGAGGAGGCGCTCACCCCGGAGGCGGTCGTCCGGCAGGCCGAGGCGGCCCACGAGCTCTACGGCTTCCGGGACTTCAAGCTCAAGGGCGGTGTCCTGGAGGGCGCCGAGGAGGTCCGGGCCGTCCGCGCGCTCAAGGACCGCTTCCCCGAGGCCAGGATCACCCTCGACCCGAACGGCGCCTGGTCGCTGCGCGAGGCGGTCGAGCTCTGCGCGCCCCTCGTCGGCACGCTCGCCTACGCGGAGGACCCCTGCGGCGCCGAGGACGGCTACTCGGGCCGGGAGGTCCTCGCCGAGTTCCGCCGGGCCACGGGACTGCCCACGGCGACCAACATGATCGCCACGGACTGGCGGCAGCTGACGCACGCCCTGGCGCTCCAGTCCGTCTCCATCCCGCTGGCCGACCCGCACTTCTGGACCATGCGGGGCTCGGTGCGCGTGGCCCAGCTCTGCAACGCGATGGGACTGACCTGGGGCTGCCACTCCAACAACCACTTCGACATCTCGCTCGCCATGGTCACCCACTGCGGCGCCGCGGCCCCCGGACCGTACAACGCCCTCGACACGCACTGGATCTGGCAGGAGGGCCTGGAGCGGCTCACGGTCGCACCGCCGCGGATCGTCGACGGCGAGATCACGGTTCCCGACGCCCCCGGGCTGGGCCTCCGCCTGGACATGGACCGGCTGCTGGCGGCGCACGAGCTGTACAGGACGAAGGCGCTCGGCGCCCGCGACGACGCCGTCGGCATGCGTCATCTCGTCCCCGGCTGGGAGTTCGACCCGAAACGGCCCTGCCTGGTGCGCTGAGGGCCCCTCCTCCGCCCCCTCCCGCAAAAAGCGTCGACGGACCCCTTGCACGGACGCTGCGCACCTGAATTACTGATCCGGAACAGCACGACCGAATGATCGGTCGTCCGGAATAGCACGGTTGGTGAGGGAGAAGTGGCGATGGCGGACTCCACGGATCCGAAGGGCCTGCTCGACGCGGGCGAGCGGCTCGACGCGGAAGGACTGCGTTCGCTCCAGCTGGAGCGGCTGCGCGCGTCACTGCGGCACGCGTACGAGAACGTGCCCTTCTACCGGGAGTCGTTCGACAAGGCCGGCCTGCGTCCGGACGACTGCCGGTCGCTTGCCGACCTGTCCCGCTTCCCCTTCACGGTCAAGGCGGACCTGCGCGCGAACTACCCGTACGGGATGTTCGCCGTGCCGCAGGACCACATCCGCCGGCTGCACGCGTCGAGCGGGACGACGGGACGGCCCACCGTCGTGGGATACACGGAGAACGACCTGTCCATGTGGTCGGACATGGTGGCGCGTTCGATCCGCGCGGCGGGCGGCCGATCCGGCGACATCGTCCACATCGCCTACGGATACGGCCTGTTCACCGGCGGACTCGGCGCGCACTACGGCGCGGAGCGGCTCGGCTGCACGGTGATCCCCGCGTCCGGTGGCATGACGGCGCGCCAGGTCCAGCTGATCCAGGACCTGAAGCCCCGGATCATCATGGTGACGCCGTCGTACATGCTGACCCTCCTCGACGAGTTCGAGCGGCAGGGCGTGGACCCCAGGAGCACCTCGTTGCGGGTCGGGATCTTCGGGGCCGAGCCGTGGACCGAGGAGATGCGGCGTGAGATCGAGGAGCGGTTCGCGATCGACGCGGTGGACATCTACGGCCTGTCCGAGGTGATCGGTCCGGGTGTCGCCCAGGAGTGCGTGGAGACCAAGGACGGTCTGCACGTCTGGGAGGACCACTTCTATCCGGAGGTCGTCGACCCGATCACCGGCGAGCTGCTCCCGGACGGCGCGGAGGGCGAGTTGGTGTTCACCTCGCTCACCAAGGAGGCCATGCCGGTGATCCGCTACCGGACGCGGGACCTGACCCGACTGCTGCCGGGCACGGCGCGGGTCTTCCGCCGGATGGAGAAGGTCACCGGCCGCAGCGACGACATGGTCATCCTGCGTGGGGTCAACCTGTTCCCGACACAGATCGAGGAGATCGTGCTGCGGACGCCGGGGGTCGCCCCGCACTTCCAGCTCCGGCTGACCCGCGAGGGCCGCATGGACGCGCTCACCGTGCGCGCCGAGGCCCGCTCCGGCGCGACCCCCGAGCAGCGCGAGGCCGCCGCCCGGACGATCGGCAAGGGCATCAAGGACGGCATCGGCGTCTCGGCGGACGTGGAGATCGTCGAACCGGAGTCGCTGGAGCGGTCGGTGGGCAAGCTGAAGCGGATCGTGGACCTGCGTCAGCGCCCGTGAGGGGGCTGGCCGCGCCGGCGGACCGGTGACGGTCGGCTCGTCCACGACGGTGCCGGACCCGGTTCGCCGATCCGAGTGGGTCCGCGCCCTGGCCGTGCGGTTACGGAGCCGGGAAGACGAGGCGCAGACCGTGCTCCTGCGCGGCCCGCCCGAGGGCCGGGAGCAGGTTCGCTCGCAGCGTGCGGACCTCGGCGGCGTGGTCGGTGAGGAAGCGGGCGCGCAGCCGCAGGCGTGCCGGTTCGCGGACGGCCTCGACGGGGCGCATGCAGGCCGCGTAGGCGCTGCCGAGGGTGCGTTCGACGGCGGGCAGCCGGTCGGCGGCGGCGGTCTGTACCTGGGCGTCGGCGAGGGCGAAGAACCCGTTCTCGTCGCGGACGTGGATCCCGCGGCGGGCAAGGCAGCCCGGCAGGGCGGCGAGGGCCCGCAGCACGGCGGGGTCGTGGCGCAGGGGGACGAGGGTGCCGAACCACTGCCCCTGGAGTGCGGCGTAGGTGTCGCGCAGCGCGGTGGCGGCCGCCGTCCCCTCGGCCACGCATCGGCGCACGACGGCCGTATCGCCCGAACCACCGGCGCCGGCGCTCCGGTTCCCTTGATGGTCGTCGCTTGCACTTCCCTCGCGACGCCCGCTTCCGTTCCCGGCGCGCGCCTCGCTGTCGGTCCTCACCGGGCCGGGCGCAGGGGCGGGAACCGCGGCGCTCCCGCTCATCCCGTGCCGGGCGACGAAGTCCAGGTCGGGGAGTTCGTAGTACCGGATGAACGTGATCGGGTCCTGCGCCGGCAGCTCGGTCCCGTGATCGTGTGCGCACGACGCGGCGACGGCACGGGCCTGCTGCCGTACGAGGACGTCGAGGCCCTGGGTCCAGCGGGTCTCGGAGCCGGTCGCGGGCAGCACCATGCGGACCGGGTCGTCCGGCAGGGCGGAGCTGAGGCGGGCGGCGGACACGCGCCTCGCCGGGGCCGGGTCCGACGGCGGGGCGGGGTGGGCCGAGCACGCGGCGGTGACCAGAGCGGCGACGGCGACGACCGTGGCGCGCAGCGTGACCGGGCTCGGGATCCGCCACCGCGCCCACGTACGGGACGGGTGCCGGTATCGGGCCGGGAACCGGTGCCGGTCGGCCGGGCGGACCATCCGCGTCACTCCCCCAACTGTCATCTCGCTCTTCCCTCTGGTTCGCCCCCGGGCGGGGTGCCATCGGCTCGGGCCGATGGGGACACCGACCTTGATGCCGTACCGGTGCATGGAGTCGGCGAAGGAACGCAGGACGTCGCCGCGGCCCTCCCGCCAGC
>NZ_JBEZHO010000071.1:0-35831 GCF_040650615.1 Streptomyces sp. NPDC048643 | reverse complement strand
CCACGGACTCCCGACCCAAGCCCGTGCCGCGTAGCGGCACAGCAACAAGTCGAGAAGGCCAGAATCCTCGGGCTTCAGCCCGAGGAGCAAGTCAAAGCGCTACACCGATGCCCTCGACGCCCACAGTGAGCAACACCCCTTCTGACCGTTGACTTCCGTATCAGCTGCTGACACCGAGGTGCCACCTTCGAGAACTAGGCCGACCCAGTTCGGCGATCACGCCGCCGGAGCCAGTCGCGGCCGTGCCCTGATAATGCTCGGGTGAGAGAAGAATCGGCCGCCCCAACGCCCGTCATCCTCGGCATAGACGACCTCCGGGCACTGCCCTGGACTACGCGGATCGCGCGCAACAGCGGCGAAGGTATCGAGCTCCTGCAAGAGCACCGCGACAGCTTCATCGACGAACTCTGGCTCGACCACGACCTCGGCGGTGACGACAGCATCTTGCCCGTGGTGACGCTCATGGAAGAAGCCGCTTTCAACGGGCGCCCCTTCCAGATCGGCACGGTCTTCGTACACAGCGCCAACCCCATTGGCGCGGAGACCGTCGTCCGGTCACTCACCCGCTGGGACTACCAGGTCCGGCGGGCAACGGCCTAGGAATCTGAATGTGAGGTCTGGCGGCCTCATCGTTCTCGGGTCGATCACAACTGTCTCTGCAGCCTGGAAGGGTCCATGATCCTGGAGGAGTGAGGGCCTGTGGGAGTCCACCCCCGTCCCCCAGAGTCCTTCTCCGCCCGACGACTCTGATCGACAACGCACATCGCTCCCAACGCCTGAGGGCGTTGGGAGCGATCATCGGCACTCAAGGTGATGTGACGCCTGGGGGTTGCATCACAGAACCCGAAGCACCTAGTGGTGGTGGATCAGCCGCACGGCCAAGGTCCAGAGAGCGCGAGCGCCCAATGCAATCCCCAGTCGCTTCGTCAGATCCCGAACTGAGCCCCACTTGCCTGGGGCACGTCCTTTTTTCACCTTGCACCTCATTTCATCTGTACGGGCCAGGTCGACCGGGTGATTCGGTGACCCCCAGCCACCGGATCGCGAGGGCGACCTGGCCCAGCCCACTGATGAAGTAAGGCCTTCTCAAGGTAAGGCTCGGCTCAGATGCCGAGCAGGGCGTAATGGGGAGCGCAGGAGGGGCTCATGAAGCGCTCAGCGAGAGGCTATTCACCTCGCACTCCCCCGGGCTTTCATCCCACATGAGCGAAGGCACACCCACGGCACTGTCGAGCTGATCAGTCAGCAACTCCGCCAGCGCTCAAGCACCCGCACCCGCACCCAACGGTGAACCCCGTCCGCCACACGTGTATCAACGACGGCGTTTCGGCCAGCACCCTGCAAGGGCGAGACCTGCACGCCTCAAGGGTGCATGCACCCTGCACGAGGAGCGTTCGGCGTCCTTGCACGGAACCGGCTTCGTCTCAAACACGTGTGTTCGATCCGGCCTGCCTGACCGTTAATCCCGGCACTATCTCAAAACCGGCAACACACCGACGTCACCACGCAGTTGGCACCCCGATCTTCCGAAGCCCCTTCACCGCCAGATGGAGCTACGCCATGACACCCGCCCCCACTCCCGCCCATCAGTCCCCCGAAGCCGGGCCCCGGCTCATCCTCACGACGAAGCGTCGTGTCAGCCAATTCCGTTACTCATCAGGCCCGGGTACGGGGCGGACAGCATGAGCGAACCCACCGACGCATCAGCCGACAGTGTTCCGGGTCAGCGCAGCACGGCAACGTCCCCCACCGTCACCACCGAGTCGGCTGACGCCTCCCAACCGCCCACGGGCGAGCCGCAGATGCGGTACGTCGATCTGTACGGCAGCAGCGAGGCGGCCGGCCGCTCCATCCGGATGCGCGACATGGCCCGACGCCTGCCGCAACTGGTGCGCCGCTCACTGGCTCTTGCCTGGCGCGTCGACCGACGAGCCACGGTCGGCCTCCTGCTGTGCCAGACCGTCACGGGCGTGATGCAGGCCCTGGGCCTGGTCGCCATCGCGGGCACGCTGACCGCTCTGCTGCGTGATGGGGACGTCTATCACCGGATCCTCGAGGCGTGGCCCTCCGTCGCCCTGCTCGCCGGTGCGGCCGGCGTGCGCACAGTCCTCGGCATTACCGTCAGTTGGCTGTCCTCCCGGCTGGGTCCGCTGATGTCCCGCGAGGCCGAGCAGATGCTGCTGACCGGCTGCGCCGAGGCCGAACTGTGCGCGTACGACGATCCTGCCTTCAACCGCGACCGGGAAGCGGCTGACCGCGGTGCCCAGGTCACCGGCGACCTGATCAACGAGGGCCAGGACCTGATCGCCTCGGGCGCCAGCTTCCTCGCCGGGGCGATCGTCCTGACCGGCGTGCACTGGGTCCTGCTCCCCCTCCTGGTCGCAGCCAGCCTTCCGCAGGCCCTGGCACAGGTGAGCGCCGCGCGTGTCCGCTACCTGGCGAACCTCCGCAGCAACGGCGACAACCGGATGCTGGCCGTGCTGCGCTGGCACATCTACACCAAGGATGCCGCCGACCAGATCCGCGCCGGAACCATGGCCGACTTCCTGTCCGGCCGGTATCGGCAGACGGTCGCCCGGATCAACCGGGAGGACCGGGCCGCGGCCGACCAGGGCGCCCGGATGTCCCTGCTCGGCGCGGTCTGCGGAGGGCTGGGGTCGGCGGTGGTGTGGGCGGCGGTCGTGTGGCTGCTCGCGACCGGCCGGATCAGTGTCGGCCGTGCCGGCACGGCCGTCTTCGCCTTGCAGACGGTCGGCATGTCGGTCCGCGGCCTGGTGGCCGTCGGCGCACGCGCCGTCCGTACAGGGCTGTACATGGACGACTGGACCGGCTTCCTCGACAAGGCCGGCGGCTTCCGTATGCGACGGGGCCCACGCTGTCCCGAGCCGCCGGAGACGATCGAGGTCACATCGGTCACCCACCGCTACGCCGGCAAGGACAGCGACGCACTGTCCGACGTCTCCCTCACCCTGCGCCGTGGCCAGGTCACCGCATTGGTGGGCTTCAACGGCTCCGGCAAGTCGACCCTGTCCAAGCTGGTCAGCGGCCTCTACCTGCCCACAGACGGACAGGTGCTGTGGGACGGGGTGCCCACCGGAGACTGCGACCCCCAGGCGCTGTGGCAGCAAGTCGCCCTCGTGCCGCAGGACTACGCGCACTGGCCACTGACCGTCCGCGAGAACGTGACGCAGGGACAGCCCACGGCCCGCGGTGACGCGGCGGTCCACGAGGCGTGCAAGGCGGCCGACGCCGACGAAGTCGTCGACAGGCTCGGCGCCGGCCTGGACACCCTCCTGGCCCGCGAGTGGCTCAACGGGGAGGAACTCAGCGGCGGCCAGTGGCAGCGGATCGCCCTGGCGAGAGCGTTCTTCCGCCAGGCCGGTCTGCTGGTCCTCGACGAGCCGACGGCGAACCTGGATCCCCGCGCCGAGTACCGCATCTTCCAGCGGCTGAGGAGCCTCGCCCGGGATCGGGCGGTACTGCTGGTGACCCACCGCATCACCAACGTCGCCATCGCCGACCGCGTCGTGGTCCTCGACGAAGGCCGCATCGTCCAGGAAGGCACCTACGCTGAACTCTCCCAACAGCCAGGTCTGTTCCAGCAGTTGTTGTCCTACCAGATCACTTCCGAGCGGGACAGCGAGAAGCGCGAGACCCCCGCATGACCGACACCTGCGCCACCACCTCATCGGCGGCTGTGACGGGTACGGCCGCCGCGCGGGCGGCAATGATCGCCGACCTGGAACAGAACAGAATCACGGGCTACGGCCCGGCCCGGTCCTCTACGCCCTCCTCACGCTGCCCCGCGGGGTACTGATCCCGCAGGCGTACGTACGGCGCAGCGCCCCGGGCGAGGTGCCGCCGATGTGGGATCTGCTGGACCGGTCGGCGCCGCGGGGTTGATCGGGAGCCGGGCCCGCGTGCGCCATCGCGCCTTACTCGGCTGCTGCAAACGCAGTAGCTGCTGCCCACCGATGTGTTGCTGTTGTTCGTCGAGGTCCCGCTGCCCCCGCGCCGCGGTGCGGGGCGGCCGGTGTGAGGCCGCCCCGCACGAGGCTCAGCGCCCGAGGGCGCGGTCGACGGTCCGGACGAGTTCCCCGTCAGGGGTATCGCCGTCCAGGGACCAGAACATCGCGCCGCCGAGCCCCCTGGCCCGGACATAGCGGGACTTCAGCGCGAGTACCTGCGGATCGTCGTAGGTCCACAGGGTCGTTCCGTCGAAGAGCCAGGCGTGGCCGCCGCGTGGATCGCGGTGCAGTCGGTACGGGCCCGTGTCCGCCAAGGCCTTCAGCTCCTTGTAGTCGGCGTAGCCGTTGGCCCACTTGGCCGGAGCGGGTGCCGTGGCCGGCTGGCCCAGGCCGTCGCCGCCGCCGCTGACACCGGTCCAGCCCTGACCGTAGAACGGCATGCCGACGACGAGCTTGCGGGCGGGGGCGCCGCGCCGCAGCCACGCGTCCACCGTGCCGTCGACGCTGAAGTCGTCGCGAGCGTAGAGGGCGGACTGCTGGGCCGTCGTCTTCTCGCCGCTGACGTGGAAGTCGTAGCCCTGGAGGTTGACGAAGTCGAAGTCCTTCATGATCTTGCCGACCTCGAACCCGGCGTCGATCTTGGCGGGTGCGGTCGGGACGAAGGCGGACAGCTCGTAGTGGTGGTGGCGGGTGCGCCCGTAGGCGTCGAGCTGTCGGCGGAACTCCGCGACGAGCGCTGTGTAGTTCCGCTTGTCCTCCGGGCGGTACACGGTGTCCGTGTCGCCCTCGGAGCCAGGCCACTCCCAGTCCAGGTCGACGCCGTCGAAGATGCCCGCGGCGGCACCGGCGCCGCCGCGGGCGCCGTCCTGCGGCAGATTGCCCTTGAGATAGAGGTCGACGCAGGAGGCCACCAGTGCCTTGCGGGCGGCGGGCGTACGGACGGAGTCCGAGAAGTTGGTCGACCACGACCAACCGCCCAGCGAGATCATCACCTTGAGGCCGGGGTGCGCTGCCTTGAGTTCCCGCAGCTGGTTGAAGTTGCCCGCGAGGGCCTGGGTGTCGTTGTCGGCGATGCCGTCCACCGAGTTCTCGGCATCCAGCGGTCGCTGGTAGTCGGCCCAAGGATCGGACTCACCGGGGACGTTGCCCATGAGGCATTTCCCGTCGGTGCCGATGTTGCCGAACGCGTAGTTGATGTGGGTGAGCCGGGCGGCGGCGCCGCTGCGGTCCAGATCCTGTACCTGGAAGTCACGCCCGTAGACGCCCCACTGGGTGAAGTAGCCGACGCGACGCAGGGTGTCGCGATGGTGGTCACCGTGGGCGGCGGCGGCAGGCGCGAAAGCGGCGAGCAGGGAGAACGAGGTGACGGCAACGGCCGCCCGGGAGAGAAGTCTTCGGCGCGGACGAGGACGCGGGCGCAGGCGCATAACGGAGCTCATTCCTCTGAGGCGTGGTGCATGTGCCGTACGGAGCAGTGGACTTACCTGCACGAGAAACTATTGGTCTGGACCAGCAGGGGTCAAGGGGCCGGATAGGCGTCGCCGCACGCTGTGCCCGCGCTGACAGGAGTTGCCTGACCGACTACTCGCAACTCCTGTACCGCTACGGCATGTCGGCCCTGCCGCGGAACAGCACCCGAGTCAGGCGGTGAACAGCCGTGGATCGTCAACGGCGCATCCAGATCTTGCCACTGGTGTCCTCGTCGTAGCCTTCGCAGCAGATGCCCACGGCAACGACCTGGGACGTGCCGGGGATCACGGCAAGCCCGGTGATCGAGTGGCCGGAGGCGACATGTTCGCTCGACCACTGCCGGGCGTCGTAGTGGAAGAGCAGATCGTCTCCGCTCGCGGAGAACGCGGAGACGAAGACCCCGCCATGCCCGTCGGCTGCAGCGTTGGCGAACTTCCCGACGACGCCGGATCCGACCACACTCACCCACTTGTGCCCGTCCCAGCGCACCGCGATGGGCCCGACGACGCTCCCCATTCGACCCGTGCGACCTACCGCCCAGAGCTGCGTCGGCGACTGTGCGGCGAGACCGCGCAGCTCTCCGGTTGGCCCCGCAACCTCGGGCGGCAACGCCACCGTGCGCCACCTGTGCCCGTCCCAGTGCAGAGTCACCGGTCTACCCCGGCCCTCGCCCACGGCCCAGACATCGTGAGGCGACAGGGCGTGCAGGGCATGCACGCACACCACCGACGGCAGGGCGACGGCCGACCAGCCCGCAGCCGTACGGTGCCGGAGGAACGAACGACAGGTGCCGTCACCGCCCGGCCGCCGCGCCGCCACCCACACGTCGCCGGGTCCCGCGACGGTTGCCGCATCCACCAAGGAGTTGCGCTCACGCCAGGCGAGTGTCCACTGGCTACCGTTCCACCGTGCCGCCCGGGACTCACTGCCGGCGGCCACCCCCGCTGCACCGAAGACCCACACGTCACCCGGCCCCGAGGCCGCGACGACGCGCAGGCTGTTCAGGCCGAGCCGCCCGGGCACCTCGACACCCGTCCACGTCCCGCCGCGCCACCGCATGACGACCGGCTCGTCGCTCTCGTCTCCCACCACCCACGCGTCGTGCGCGCCGGTAGCCACCACGCCGTACAGGTTCCCGGGGATGCCGGTGTGGCCCGCCGGCTGCCACGCCCCGGAGGTGGCCGTCGCGCTCTGACGCGCCGGCCGACGCGTGCCCTTGTCCGTCGAACAACCTCCGACCGTCATCACCATGACCGCGCTGATCACAACAATCACAAAGCGGCGCACTGGCCGCACCCCCCTCGTCACCCCACCTGAAGCGGGATCGTACGAGAGCCGACAGCTTTCGTCAGTCCCAGCGCCCCGGAGCGGTCTCGTCATCATCCCGCCAGGCCTGGCGCACGCCTTCGGGGCCGCGGAGGGTGAGGTGGCGGACGTAGTTGTCGTCCTCAACCCAGGCATCGAGGGGTTCGGCTATTTCAAACAGCTAGCCGCCATCAGTCGAGGCGAAGCCGAACTCGATTCGCTCCTGCCCGACCAAGACCGCTACGACGTCCGCTTCGAAGACATCCCCGACTGGAGGTCGGCCCCCTGAGGAGAACGACGATCAAACCGTTCCTGCCGCACCGCCCCGGCTGGAGAGCCGTGCCGTTGCGCGAAACGTGAGGGTACGACCCGGCCTTCAGCGAGAGGCTGGATTCTCTCCGACGCGTCCGCGGCGAGACACAGCGTCCGCCGCATACCCGGGGTCCTGCTTGTTGGCAGTCATCACATGTAGCGACC
This sequence comes from Streptomyces sp. NPDC048643, assembly GCF_040650615.1. Lineage (NCBI taxonomy): Bacteria > Bacillati > Actinomycetota > Actinomycetes > Kitasatosporales > Streptomycetaceae > Streptomyces > Streptomyces sp. NPDC048643. The sequence goes on along the minus strand of NZ_JBEZHO010000071.1, from coordinate 28,611 downwards.
TCCGGCTACTTCCATGACCGTGCCCGTGACGTAGGACGACAGGTTCGATGCGAGGAAGAGCGCCACCGACGCCACCTCTGAGGCCTCGCCGACCCGTTGCATCGGAATCTCAGCCAGTTTGGCCTCCCAGATGGGTGCCGGCATGGCCTCGGTCATCGGCGAGCGGATCAGGCCTGGCGCGATGGCGTTCACCCGTACCCCATGATGTGCCATCTCCTTGGCCGCGGCCTTGGTGAGGCCGACGATGCCCGCCTTGGCAGCCGAGTAGTTGGTCTGGCCGACGAAACCGACCTTGCCGGAAATCGAGGAGAGGTTCACGACGGTACCGGAACCTTGTTCACGCATCACCGCGGCGGCCAGGCGGGTGCCGTTCCAACAGCCCTTGAGATGGACATCGATCACCTGATCGAACTGCGCCTCAATCATCGTGCGCATGGTCGCGTCACGGGTGATGCCCGCATTGTTGACCATGATGTCGAGGCTGCCATACGTGGAGACGCACCGGTCGATAGCGGCCTGGACATCACCGGCGTCAGTGACGTCGCAGGCCACAACCGTGACGTTGTCCCCCGCGTCGAGGAGTTCGGCAGCGCGACGACCGGAGTCAGCGTCAAGGTCGGCGATGACCACTCGCGCGCCCTCACGCAGGAATGTCTCGACAATCGACAGTCCGATGCCCTGGGCTCCGCCCGTGACGATCGCGGCTCGCTCGCTCAGCAGACTCATGGCTGTACTCCAAGAAGGGGCATTGCGGCCAGCGCGCCGGACTCGAGCCGGGCGAGCTCCTGGGCCAGGTTCACGTGGTGCGCGATCGGTGCGACGAGCATCAGATGGTCGAGATGGTCAACGTCGAGTCGCAGTGGTGCGAAGCGAGGGCCGGTCAGTTCGAAGGCGCCGGTCCGGAGATGGGCCTCTCGCGAACCGATGCCGTACGCCGAGTGCAGTGAATGTCCCGGCGCCGCCGTCAGCAACGTGGTGCCACGATGGTCTGCGTCGGTGATGAATGTCCGGTCCCGGGTGCGTGCCAGGGCAAGGGTATGACCAAGGAGGGCGGGTTCGATGAGCGGAAGGTCTGCGGGCAGCGCGGCCACGCCGCAACGTGGACGGAGCGCCCGCGCCGCCCGTTCACCCTGGGCCAGCGCCGCGTTGAGGCCGGAGCCCGGAGCCAGGACAGCGTGTACACCGAGGTCCTCGACCGCGGCCAGGTCCCGGGCCCGGTCGAGGACGACGACCACTGCGCAGACCCCGGGAGTCGCGCGTGCGGCCACCACCGTGTCGCGAAAGAGCGCGCGGGCCACTCGCCGGCGATCCTGCCCCTCCAGTTCCATTCGACTCTTCGCCAGCCGGAGGTCCTTCTGCGGGACGACGACCACCCATTCCCATGGCGTCACCGGACGAATCCGACACTGAGCGGCACAACGCGGTGCACTTCCGTGTCGAAACGACACGCTGCTTGAGCTCGTTCGGGTGTGACGTCACCGTAGGTGGTGGAGCGCTGACGGGTGGGCCGGCCTGCCGCGGCAGCCAGTTCCTTGATCCCAGCGATCGTCTTCATCGACCCATTGGTCGAACCGGCCATCCGACTGATCGTCTCCTCCATCAGCGTGCCGCCGAGATCATTGGCTCCGCCGCGCAGCACCTCCTCACACTGGTCGGGAGAGAGCTTCACCCAAGAGCACTCGATATTGTCGATCTGCCCGTGCATCAGCAGCCGTGCCAAGGCGTGGACTGCACGGTTGTCGCGGCGCGAGGGACCTGGACGGGCGATACCGGCCAGATAGATGGGTGAGCTCTGGTGTACGAACGGCAGCGGTACGAACTCCGTGAACCCGCCCGTGTCCCGTTGCAGGTGAACCAGTGTTCGCATGTGGCTGACCCAGTGACGCGGCTCGTCGACGTGGCCGTACATCATGGTTGCTGTCGTCCTGATGCCGAGTTCGTGCGCAGTTCGGATAACACGGAGCCATTCCGACGCTGGGAGCTTTCCTTTGGTGAGCACCCAGCGAACCTCGTCGTCAAGTATCTCGGCGGCTGTGCCCGGCAGGGAGTCGACGCCCGCCGCGCGTGCTTCGGTCAGCCATTCGGCGACAGAGATCCCCATACGCGAGGCGCCACTGATGATCTCCATGGGGGAGAAGGCGTGCAGATGGATATCGGGACGGCGTCGCTTGACCTCGCGGGCTAGGTCGAGATGGACGGTGCTAGGCAGCGCGGGGTCGATGCCGCCCTGCATACAGATCTCCGTCGCGCCAACGTCCCATGCCTGCTCAACTCGCTCACCAACCTCCTCGAGGGAGAGGCGGTAGGCGTCTGCATCGGTGGCTCGCTGGGCGAACGCACAGAATCGGCATCCGACGTAGCAGACATTGCTGAAGTTGACGTTGCGGTTGACCACGTACGTGACGATGTCGCCCACGGCCGAGCGGCGAACCTGGTCGGCGAGCCGACACAGTGCGTCGAGCTCTGGCCCGTCGGCGTACGCCAGTGCCAGTGCCTGATCATGGGTGAGGCCCGCCGGGTCGTGCTCGGCCGCACGCAGGGCTGCGGCCACGTCGCTGTCCAGCCGCTCGGTGCCCCGGGCCCCGCCCGACGCCGACCTGTCGTCGAGCTGCTCAGCCAGTACCTGCCAGTCGCCAAAGGCATTGTCGAAGTCGCCGCGTGCGCCGGTTCGTCGGCCCTCCTGATCGATCGCGACATGCAGGTCGGTACGTCCGGAGGAAACGACTTCGGCAGTCTCTTGCCACGGCAGGCCCAACGGACGGACATCTGCTGCCAGCCCTGTGGCCGGGTCCGCCAGTGCCTCCAGGTGCGGTAGCACCCGGGCGTCGGCCCACGGGCTGCCTGCACGTATGAACTCCGGCTGCACGGCCAGCCGCTCGCGCAGTTCGAAGCCGGCTTCCGCGGTCAGCTCCGCCAGCCGCTCCAACTGCGGCCACGGCCGTTCCGGGTTCACATGATCCGGGGTCAGCGGCGAAACGCCGCCCCAGTCGTCCACGCCTGCCGCGAGCAGGAGCCGCAGTTCCTCAGCGTCGGTGAGGTTGGGCGGGGCCTGGATCCGCATCCGGGGGCCGAGCAGGATCCGTGCCACCGCGATGACGGCGAGGTACTCCTCCAGATCCGCGTCGGGCGTGGACATCATGGCCGTGCCCGGCTTGGATCGGAAATTCTGCACGATCACTTCCTGGATCGCGCCGTACTGGCGGGCAAGGCGGCGGAGCTCCAGCAGGGAGTCGACCCGGTCGCCGGGACTCTCGCCGATGCCGATCAAGATGCCTGTCGTGAAGGGGATGTTGGTCCGGGAGGCGTCTTCGATGGTCCGCAGCCGTAGCGCCGGTTCCTTGTCGGGCGAGCCGTAGTGGCAGCCGCCCGGTTCGGCCCACAGCGAGCGCGCGGTGGTTTCCAGCATCAGCCCCATGGATCCGGCCACGGGCTTGAGTCTTTGGAGTTCCGCCCAGGACATCACGCCGGGGTTGAGGTGCGGAATCAGCCCGGTCTGCTCAAGGACGAGGATCGCCATCGCGCGGAGGTAGGACAGTGTGTCCTCGTAACCGCGGGCGTCAAGCCAGTCGCGGGCGGCCTGCCAGCGGTCCTCCGGGCGGTCGCCAAGCGTGAAGAGGACTTCCTTGCAGCCCAGTCGGGCGCCCTCGCGGGCGATGTCCAATACCTGATCGGGGGTGAGGTAGGCCTGCTCAACCTGGCCCGGGGTGGTGGCGAAGGTGCAGTAGTGGCAGCGGTCCCGGCACAGTCGCGTGAGCGGGACGAACACCTTCTTGCTGTACGTCACGACTCCGGGCCGTTCGGCGTCCCGGAGCCCCGCCGACCGGATGGACGCCGCGACTTCGCACAGCCGGCTGAGGTCCTCTCCCCGCGCTGCGAGGAGGGCGACCGCTTCTTCGCGGTCGATGCTCTTGCCCGCGTGGGCCCTCGCCAGCGCTCGGCGTACGGATGTGCTGGTCACCGTGACCTCCTCGCATGGACGGCGGAGCCCATCAGCTGGCCCTCAGTCCCATGGAGCGGGCGATGAAGTTGAGCTGGACGGACGGTGGGCCGGCGACGACCCGGGCGATGATTCCGTCGGAGTGGTGCATGGGAAGGGTGTGGTCGCGGACGTAGCCGTAGGCGCCTTGGATCTGGATGGCCAGCGCCGATGCCTCGGCGTAGATCTGCCCGGTCAGGAACTTGGCCATGGTGCTCTCCGTTTCGCAGGCGAGGCCGGCGTCGAAGAGTGCGGCCGCGCGCTGTACGGCGCATCGGGCGGCGTCCATGCGGACGTACATCTCCGCGAGGGGAAGGCTCACTCCCTGGTAGGAGGAGATGCTCTGGCCGAACTGCATGCGCTCGTTGGCATAGGCGACGGTCATGTCGAGTACCGAGGCGACGCTGCCGAGGAAGCCGGAGCTGATCATGATCCGTTCCAGGACGAGACGTTCTTTGAGGATCTGCCAGCCTTGTCCCGGTTGGCCGAGCAGTGCGGTGTCGGGCAACTGGACGTCGTGCAGGAACACCTCGTAGATGCCGCTGATGTTGCGGCCCAGTGCCGGCATGCGGCGGACCTCGACTCCCGCGTGGTCGGCAGGTACGAGGAAGACGGCCAGGTCGTCTCGTTTGCGTCCGCTGTCGCCGACCTTGACGAGGAGCTCCATGACCGCGCCCGGCAGTCCGGCGCCCTCGCAGTAGGTCTTCTGACCGTTGATGACCCAACCGCCGTCGGTGCGCTCGGCTCTCGTGGCGACGCTCGCGGCGTCTGAGCCGACGTCGGGTTCGCTCACCCCTATCGCGAAGCGGCCGTCGCCGCTGAGTACGGGTGCCGAGTAGGTTTGCCGCTGGTCGGCTGTCCCCCAGCGGACCAGGTCGCGGATGCCGCTGACGTTGAGGTTGAGCAGCGCTACGAGGTCTGAACTGGCCCGGCCCACCTCCTCGCACAGGGCGGTGAGCAGGCCGGCGAGGTTCTCGACGGGCTCGTCGGCGTCCGTGACCATGTCGTACCAGCCGAGCTTCGCGATCTCGCGGTAGAGCTGTTCGGGGTAGGAGCCGTCTTCGTCCCATATCTGTACGTCGCGCTCCGGTGCGTGGCGTGAGAGGAACTTACGGGCCGTGGCTCGTAGTTCTGCTTGTTCTTCGGTGTCCATGAAGGCGCTTGCGCGCATGATCGTCGCCTTTCTAGGGGATTCGGACGGCCGAGTCGGCACTGTCGTCAGCGAGTTGACGTCGTGAGTGCGGTCCGAAGGTGGTGGAGAAGGTCGGACGGCGCGGCGGCGAACTGATCGGCGAGATGGCGCGCTCGGCTGTCGAGGTCGTGGGCGGTGACAACCTCGACCAGTCCTAGCCGGGCGAGGTCGCCCGCGCTGAAGCGTTCGTCGGCGGCGAGCAGCCGGAACGCCAGAGTGGGCCCGACACAGTCACGTAGTCGCCGCACTGTCGCATCCGGGGGCAGAAAACCGAGGCGGAGTTCGGGAAAGCGAAAGGCCGCTTCGGGAGCCGCCAGGGTCACCGTCGCGGCTGTGGCCAGAGCCCAGCCCCCGCCGACAGCCGGTCCTTGAACAGCGGCGATGGATGCGGGAAAGGATTCAATCAGGACGCAGACCTCCTCGATCAACCGTCGGCGCAGGCCGGGTCGTCCGATCGCGGTGCCGTCGTCGGCGCGGATGTCAGCTCCTGCGCAGAAGGCAGTACCCTGCGCCCGTAGCACCAGTACATCGGTGCGGTGGGCGCGTGCCTCTTCAAGCGTTGCGGCCAGTTGCTGGAGCAGCGGGATGTTGAGGGCGTTGCGGGCGTCGGGTCGGTTCAGCGTCACCGTCGCCACGGTCCCGTTCTTCTCCATCAGGCACAGTCCCGGGGCCTGGTCCGCTCCGGCGCTCACAGGATCTCCGGGAGGATCTTGGAGGTGAGCAGTTCCACCGCTTCCGCCGGGTCCGGGCCGACGGGAGCCCCGACGTACGCCTCGGTGAAGCCCGCGCCACGCGCGTACTCCAGCAGCTCCATGAGCGCGTCGATGCAGTCGGTGGGCGTGCCCGAGATGATGAGCTGGTCAGCCACCTCCTGGGGCAGCAGTTCGGCGGCCTCGCGCAGGCTGACGCCTGCTTTCACCGCCTCCCGGGTCGGCGTGTAGTCGGACTGCTCGAAGCCGGCCCGCTGCAGGCTTTCGTGCGGCTGCTGCGCGACGATCAGCGTGGCCTGTCTGCGCGCCGCGGCAGTGGCACGGTCGCGGTCCGCTGAGACGGAGAGGTTCACGCCGTAGATCCGGGTGAACTCGGCGCGGTCGCTGCGCTCACGGCCGCGTTCGAGGCGATCGAGATTGCTGACCGTGTCGAACTGGCCGCTGCGGAACGCTGCCAGGCTGTGGGCCGGGAAGTTGCTCGCGCAGATGACGCCGTCGGCCAGCTCGCCCGCCATTTCCAGGACCTGGGGTCCCGCGCCGGCGACGATCATCCGCACAGCGGGGTGTTCGACCCAGTCGAGCGACACGCGCGCCTCCTCGCGCAAGCCAAGGTCCGCGCAGGTGAGGGAGAAGTCACCCAGTCGGACGATGTCGCCCCGCCAGAGGGTCCGGCAGATTTTGATGAGCTCCGCGACGCGGCCGACGGGACTGCGCCGCTCCATGAGGGCGCTCACCAGTCCGCCACCCGTGCCGATCCCCATGCTGACCTGGCGCCCCGGCGGCATGAACTCCGCCAACGTGGCCATGGTGGAGGCCTGTTCCAGTGGGTTGCGACCGAAGGGGAACGTCACCGCGGTGCCCACGCCCGCCCCGGTGCGGGCGGCGATCGCGCCCAGGACGGCGCCCACGCCGCGCGACTGCATCTGGTCAGTGACCCAGATCGTCTCGAAGGTGCGGGCGGCGACCTCGGCGACCTCCACGATGCTTGGTCCGGCCGCCCAGGCGTGTAGCTGAATACCCTTGATCATCGAGCCTCAATTCACACTTCGGATCTATGTCCACGATGTGGAACAGGTGGAGTGTCAATCACTCCGGTCAAGACCCTGAATGCCCTTCGGCTGGTCATTCGCAGCCGCCCTCAAGGGCATCGGAAAGGTCCGAGAGTCACTTGCGGGCGACGACGTAGTCGGGCTCGACGAGGTAGGTGCTCTCGATCTTCTCGATCAACGGTCCGTTCGCTTCGGTGCGTTCCTTGAGCTCGATCCACCGCGGATCGGCGCGGAAGGCCTCCCAGAAGGCGACAGCCACGGCCACGTCTGCGAACGCGCAGAGATAGACGATCCGCCGCCGCTCGTCAGCGGCTTGCCAGAAGCCGCGAAGGTCCAGTCCGACCTGTTCGAAGAGGTCGAGTGTCTCGTCACCGAAACGGCGGTGGAGGTCCTCGGCCCGATCCGGCAGCGCGAAGTATTCGCGCAGTTCGAGGATCACGCCGGGATTCCCGAGATCGAGACCCCGGAGCGTGTCTTGTAGCGGCGGTTGATGCCGATGAGCACGGCAGTGAGCGGCTCCAGTTGGCGTGCCAGGCGCAGCGCGCCGGCGTCGACTCCGGATCGCCCGGTGATCGTCGCGGCGAGAACGGCGACCTGTTCCTTCGCGTCCCGGTCGTCGCCGACCACCAAGACGTCCTCGTGCTCCAGAGGCCCTTCGGCATCCCACAGCGACACCGCGGAAAGGTGGTGGAATGCGCCGACGACGACTGCGCCAGGGACGAGTTGCTGCGTCTGTTCCGCGGCGCTGCCCTCCTCGACATCCAGCCCGTAGGCGCCGCGCTTGTCGAAACCCAGCGGGTTGACGCAGCTGATCACCAGCTTCCCGGCGAGGTACGGGGCAAGTTCACGCACCAGCTCCTTGTGGCCGTCCCACGGCACCGCGAGCACGACGGCACCGGCCGCTTGAACGGCGGCCGCGTTGCTGAGGCCTCGCACGTGCTCGCCGGTGCCAATGCGGTGGCGGATCTCCTGCGCGGCCTCCTCAGCGCGCTCGGCTGAGCGAGATCCAATGACAACTTCGCGGCCCGCTCGGGCGAAGTGCAGGGCCAGGCCCTTGCCCTGCGGGCCAGTTCCTCCCACTACAGCAATGGTGTGTCTACCCACGGTCGGTGTTCCTTTCGAAAGGTGCCGTCAGCCGGTCACCGGACAGTCGGCCCGGCGGCATTGCGCCAGGCACCTGAGGTCAGAAGGGGTCAGCCGGCGGCTTCCTCAACGCCGCTGCGGGATAGTGGAACGGCACGTCGGACGCTGCGGATGGTGATGCCCGAGCGGCGGTCACCGGGTGCCTGGCCAGATCGTCGAACGTGCCACGTGAGATCCGCCCCCTTATCGCGCCTGCTCAGGAGACAGGGATATCCGGCGGGGTCGCTGCCACGAAATGTCACGACCGGGCGAACGCGCCCGGTGACCGGCGCGATCTGGGTGATCGCCGTGACGGCGTACTCCAGGAGCAAGGCCCCTAGTTGTAACGGCGCATTGTTCTGAGGGGTCTTTCGTTACATCTCCTGCATTCCGTTAGAGATGTCTCACCCGTGCGCAGCAGCGTCCCCGACCAGTTCGACGAAGTGGAAGAGGGTGCCGTCGGGGTCGACGGCAAAAAGGATCCTCCAGCCGTTCATGCCGTCCGGACCCATTACGGTCTGCGGCATATGCAGGAACTCGACACCGGCGGCGCTTAGCCGGTCGTACTCGCCCTGGATGTCGTCGGTCAGGATCGAAAACCGGCACAGGCCGGGGTTGACGGTGTCGGCGATGGACCGCTCACGCGTCGCCGGGACGTCACGCCACTCGATGATGTCCAACATCGCCTCATCGGGCGAGTTGTTGAGCCGCATGTGCGCGAAGCGCAGTTTGCTGCCCTTCTCGATCATGAAGGCCCGCGCCAGATTGACGTCGTCGACAACCTTGTCCTGCACAACCTCGAAGCCGACGTGCTTGTAGAACTCGATCGATCGGTCCATGTCGGTGACGTTGATTCCCACATGCCAGAACTTGCGCATGATGATTCCTTTCATCGGTGCGTTATTCGAAGTCGCGGTCCCGGATGCGACCCTCCTCGATGGGCGGCAAGGGCGGGTGCGACAGGAGGCCTTCGGCGGGGGTGCCTTCACGCGAGAACAGATTCCAGCAGCCGGTCTCGGACGCCTTGGGCTTGCGCCGCCCGGCCGCTGGAAGCGATAGAAGCGTCGTTACCTGTCAGGTGCTGTGTGGGGTGAGCCGGCGTCTGAGCAGCTTTCCGGTCTCGTTCCTCGGCAGGGTGGCGACCACCTCGAACTGACGAGGTCTGGCATGCGGGCCGACCGAGGTGGCCACCAGTTCGCCCAGTTGCGCGCGGAGGGGGCCGTCGAGCCCGCCGCTCTCACTCTCGCTGAGCCTGAGGAACACCTTGATCTGCTGGCCGATCTTGTTGTCAGGTATGCCGACTGCCGCGGCCTCCAGAACGCGCGGGTGTTTCAGCAGAGCGTCCTCGATCTCCGTCGGCCCGATCCGGTAGCCGCGGCTCTTGATGACGTCGTCCACGCGACCGAGGTACTCGAACCGGCGTGCGTGTGCGCGCCGGGCAAGATCCCCCGTGCGGTGCCAAGCGCCCTCCGGTGGTACCGCACGCGCCGACTGGGAGTCCCACACCCCGAGGAGCGCAACCGGATCGGGTAGTCCTACGGAGATCTCTCCGACCTCGCCGCGACCTACCTCCTGACCGTCCTCGCCGAGGAGCGCGATGCGGTGTCCCGGGTAGGCAGTTCCCATCGTGTCGTCATCGACGGAACCCAGGACTCCCGCGTCACCGATGAGTGCGTTCGCCTCAGTCTGCCCATACGCCTTGTTGACCGCCTGGGCCAGGTGGAGCCGAGCCCACGCCATCTCGGAGCGGCCTGCCTGCTCTCCGCCGGTGACGACGGCCCGCAGCCTTCGTTCCGGCGCCCGGCCGTTCGCCTGGAACAGACGCAGGACCGACGGCGGAAGGAAGGCGGTGGTGACACCGCACCGTGCGAAGAGATCCAGTGCGACGTCCGGGTCGAAGCGCGTCTGCCGCTGCGCGATCACCGGAACACCGAACGACCACGGAACGAGCAGCCCCAGCATGAGGCCGCCGATCCACCCCCAGTCGGCCGTCCCGTAGTAGACGTCGCCCGGCTCGAAGAACTCGAACGCGCAGTCCACACCCGCATGGCCGAGCAGGACTTGGTGGCCGTGGACGATTCCCTTGGGCGGGCCGCTGGTCCCGGAGGTGTACATCAGAAGTGCCGGTTGCGTCGGGCCGCCGGGGTGGGGGGCCTCGCGGTGCGGCTCACCGGGCTGCTCGGCGATGTGCTGTCCGTCGGCGCCGTCGACCCTAAGGACCATGCGGTCCTCGATGGCACATCCGGTCGCCCTCAAGCGGTCGAGCCCTGGCCCGTCGGTGACCAGGATCTTCGCCCCCGAGTCGCCCAGGCGATGGGCCACGGATGTGCCGGCCATGAGCCGGGGAATCGCAAGCAGTACAGCCCCAGCGGACAGGACTCCGAAGACCGCCTCCGCCGCGGCGGGCGAGGGTTCGAGATACATGGCGACGCGGTCACCCGGGTTCACACCACGTGCCTCCAGGATGACGGCGATGCGCAGCGCGGCACGTTGGACCTCGCCGAACGTGATCTCGGTCGGCTCGTGCCGTCCGGCGGTGAGCAGGGCCACCGCCCTCGGGTCCTGCGCGAAGAGCGCATCCTGGGTGATCGAGTAGTCCGACGCCGGCTTCCAGCGGGCGACACCTCGCAGTGCGCGCAGCCGGGACACGGCCGGTCCCTCGGCGCCGTCCGGCGCTAGTCCAGCCGCGCCCATATGCTCTTCTCCTTCGTGAAGCTCTCGATCGCACTCTGACCGAGGTCGCTGCCGTGGCCGCTGTGCCGGAACCCTCGGTAGGGCGACGCGGGGTTGAGCACGCCCCAGCTGTTGATCCATACGTTTCCGGCGTCCAGAGTCCCGGCGAATCGCAGCGCCCGGCCCACGTCGCGGGTGAAGACACCGGCGGCGAGGCCATAGATCGTGTCGTTCGCCAGGGCCAGCGCCTGCTCCTCGCCGTCGAACGGCAGCACGCTGAGGACGGGTCCGAAGATTTCCTCGCGCGCTATCCGCATGTCGGCGGTTACGTCAGCGAACAACGCGGGCTGGTAGAAGAAGCCCTGACCGGGACGGTCCTTCGGCGCTTCGGTGCTTCCGGACAGCAAGACCGCACCTTGTTGAACGCCGGAGAGGACGTAGGAGTGGACCGAGTCGCGCTGCACCGCGTTGATGAGCGGGCCGATCTCCGTCTCCGGGTCGAGGGGGTCACCGACCTTGGCGGATTCCACCCGGGTCTTGACCAGTTGGACGACCTCGTCGTAGATCGGCCTTTCGACCAGCAGCCGGCTGGGAGCGGTGCACGTCTCGCCTTGGTTGCCGTACATGGCAGTGAAGGCCACGTCGGCGATTGCCTTCGGAGAAGCGTCGGAGAACGCGACCAGGGCAGACTTCCCACCGAGTTCCAGAGAGGTGGTGATGAGCCGGTCGGCAGCCATCCTGCCTACCTCCTGGCCGACCTCGGTGGATCCCGTGAAGGTGATCTTGCCGACGTGCACGTTCCGGACGAGGGCGTTTCCGGCCACCGAGCCCCGGCCGGGCAGGACATTGACCACGCCGGCCGGGATCCCGGCTTCCAGCGCCAGCTCACCCAGTGCGACCGGTACCAGCGGGGCCAGTTGGGCGGGCTTGAGGATGATGGCGTTGCCCATGGCCAGCGCCGGTGCGATCTTCCAGATGGACTGCACGGCAGGGAAGTTCCACGGCGTGATGGCGCCGACCACACCGATCGGCTCACGCACGGTGTAGTTGAGGAAACGCCCGGGCGCCTGTGTGGTCCGCCCTTCAATTTTTGTCACCAGACCGGCGAAGTACTCGAGTGTCTCGACCATGATGGGCAGGTCGATCGAGAGCGACTCGCGGATGGGCTTGCCCATGTCTCGGGTCTGCAGCTCAGCGAGTTGTTCCTTGTTCGCCTCGATCAGCGCCGCGTAGCGCAGCATCAGACGCGTTCGTTGGGACGGCCGCATCCGCTGCCACACCTTGGCGCCGGCGCGCGCCGCCTCGACGGCACGGGCGACGTCGTCCGCCGTGGCTTCCGCGACGCTCGCGATGACGCTGCCGTCGGCCGGGTTGACGCTGTCGAAGGTCGCCCCTGTCGAGGCTGCAGCAAGCTGGTCACCGATGACCAGCGGGACATGAGAGGTCAGAGCACGCACGATCGATCTCCTTCACTCGGGGGTCAGGGAAGGCGGTGGGCAGTCGGCAGGACGGCCTCGGCGAGAGCCTGGAGTTCCTCCATCGCGGAGTCGAGCGTGGCGTGCTCGAAGGATGTGTCGCAGATGAAGTGACTGACGCCGAGATCGCCGTACGCTTCGATGGTTTCGGCGTTGTAGGGAGCCTTACGCAGCGGCCTCGCCGTCAGCGTGATCTCGCCCATGTCACGGCCGGCCTCCTCGACGTACGTGCGGAGGGTGGCGAGGTAGCCGGCGTACTCCTCGGGACCGACCGCCAGCGGGTGCCAGCCGTCGCCGATAGCGGCTATACGGCGAAGTGAGGCCTCGCTGTAGCCGGCGAACCAGATCGGGATGGTGCCCCGTACGGGCTTCGGGTACATCTTGAAGTCGTGCAGGTTGTAGAAGTCGCCGTCGAAGTCCACCTCGTCGTCGGACCACATCTGCCGCATCGCGTTGACCATCTCGGTCACACGACGCCCCCGGTCCTTGAAGGGCGCCCCCAAGGCCGCGAACTGCTCCTTCATCCACCCGACGCCGATGGCGACGGACAGCCGACCCTTGGACAGGACGTCGATGCTCACCAGAGTCTTCGACGTCGGTACCAGCGGCCGCCAGGGAAGGATCAGACAGGAGGTGCCGAGTTCAACGGTCTCCGTCGCCGCCGCCGCCCAGGTCAGAGCCGTCAGGCAGTCCAGGTACGGCGTCTCGGGCGACCAGAGGAACTTGCCGTCCGTCGTGTACGGATAGGGGGTCTCCACCTTCGTGGGCAGCGCCACGTGATCGGTCATCCACAACGAGTCGAAGCCGATCTTCTCCGCGTAGCGGGAGACCTCGCTGATCGCGTCCGGCCCTGCCCACGGTCCAGCGCCGGGGATCCTGATTCCAACCTTCATGTGAGGCTCCTTTGCCTGAGTTTCGACGTCAGCGGACGACCTGGGCCGTCATAAGACGCGCTATGTCTTGGTTGTCGTGACCGAGCTCTGCGAGCAGTTCGGCCGTGTGTTCGCCCAGCGATGTCGGCGGCCGCTCCACGCGCCCGGGGGTTTCCGACAACTTGATGGGGACACCGGGCACTTGGAGTGGGCCAAGGGTGCTGTGTTCGATGTCGACCACTAGGTCGAGCGCACGGATCTGGGGGTGTGCCACGGCCTCGTCGTAGGCCAGTACCGGGGCGCAGATGATGTTCTGCTCGCTCAGGAGTGCGACGACGTCGTCACGGTCCCGGTCGGCGAACCACGGGGCCAGCGCCGCGTCGAGCTCCTCGCGATGGGCGAGTCGGCTCGCCGCCTCGGCGAATCGCTCGTCGTCGAGGAGCCGCTTGTCCACCACATGCGCCAGCCGTGCGAAGTGACGGTCGTTGAACGCCACCACGTGCACAGATCCGCCGTCCCGAGTCGGGTAGGCGTTGTATGGGGCGTAGAAGGCGCTCGCATTGCCGACGCGCGACGGCGCGTGATCGGCCAGCAAGTACTGGCCGAGCCACGGCGCCTGCAAGTGGAACAGGGAGCCCACCAGCGAGACGGAACCGTCTTGCCCGTTTCCGGTGCGCTTCCTGGCCAGGAGCGCGACCAAGGCTGCGATGGCGATCAGGTAGCCGGCCGCGCTGTCCGCGACGGGAGGGCCCGCCTTGGTGGCTGGGCCGTCCTCGTCGCCGGTGGCGTGCATGAGGCCGGTGAGCGACTGAGCAACGGGATCCATCGCCGGCCTTCCGGCGAGCGGCCCGCGCTCGCCGTAGCCGCTCACGTTGAGGCATATCAGGTGCGGGTGACGCTGCCGGAGGGCCTCCGGATTCAGACCAAACCGTTCCCGTACGCCGGGCAGCATGTTCTCGATCAACACGTCCGCTCCCGCGCACAGTTCGTGAAAGAGCTCCCGCCCTTCCTCGGTGCGAAGGTCCAGTGCGATTGCCCGCTTGTTCCGGTTGACTCCGGAGTACACACCGCTCATACCGTCGCGACCTGGCCCGAAAGTTCGAGACTCGTCACCCGTGATGGGCTCCACTTTCACGACGTCCGCGCCGAAGTCCGCCAGGATCGACGCGCCCAGCGGGCCCGCCACCATGGTGGCGGCGTCGATCACACGCGTCCCCAGCAAAGCCTTAGCCTGCGTCATCACAGGACCGCCTTTGTTCATTATCTCGAACTCGGATCAGCATTGTGGACGACTGTAGGTACGGGTCGTCCACACGTCAAGAAACCTGTAAGGGGCGGACATCGGCGTTCCCCGGCCGATCTGGCGATGCCCGAGACCCCGGAAGGCCGGCCAAAGGACCGAGCCGCGGGGCCGTGCCCCCGGCTCGACAGGCCGATCGCCAGAAGGGCGCCCAACGACCACGCCGAATGACCCAGCCTGCACGGGCAGTTGGGCATGACGGGGCCCGGAGCCACCGCGATGACATCGACCGGGCACGGCCTCTGGGCGCGCCCGGGTACCCACCAACCAGCAGTACCCGCGTCCCCGTTCGGGCTGATGCGACAGGGCACCCCGAACCAGGACGCCGGTTCCTCACTCACACATCTGGCTTGCGACGGCGCGGTTCGGCGTCCTGGGTACAGGCCCTGCGCAGTCCAGCACGCCCCCGGCGCACCGACCGAGCAGGATCGCGTAGGTGCCCGGATGACGTGCCGGGAGTCACTGCGGCCGGGCGAGCGAGAACTTGGGACGGAGAGGAACCCCGGAATACACCCTCAAGAGGTGGCGCCCGCCTTGCCCGGGTCGTTCGGATGCGACTCGACAGCAGTGACGACCCCGGTCATCCACGGCCACAGCGGCAACGTGTTGAGGACCTTGTCGTACAGTTCGGCCTCGTCGACCGCGCGCCACAGGGCGATGCTGCGCGTCTCGCCGACCGGTCGCCAGAGCCGGACCAAATGGCCCGTGGCGATGAGCTCCCTTGCCCGAACAGCCTCGGCGGCGCGACGGCGGTCCACCTCGGCCGGATCGGTTCCCTCAGGAATCGCGGTAGTGACCTCAACCAGAAACTCTTTCACAAGCCGGCCTCTCTCTACTCCTCCGGAAATGGGTCGCCACAAGCCCGCTGTCGGAACGCTTCGGGCAGGGACCACCCAGCTGCGCCTGCGGCGACTTGCGTGCCGCGGTGCTAGTCGGCAGCGTGCGCGGTGCGGAAGAAGTCCGATGCAGCAAATGTGACGGGGACGCCCAGTTCGGCGGCGACCGCGGTGATGGCGGCGTCGCCGACGGCGAGGTCGACTTGGCCGTCCGTACTGAAGTGCGGGGCTATGAACTTCTCGTAGTGCGCTCGGACTTCCTCTGGCGTGTGTCCGCTGAGGAAGCTCTGGAGACACCGCTGGGTGGTGTCGGGTTCGTTCTGGATCAATTGCAGGGCACGTCGGTGGGCCCGTACGACGGCCTGGACCGCGGGATCGTCCGGACGGGTGTGAGTGGGGTCGACGGCCACGCCCACGGTGGGAATCTGGAAATGGTCGCCGGCGAAAGCCAACACCTGCCATCCGTTCTCGGCCGCCACCGCCTCCGGCGCCATGGTGTCGCCGACCACGGCGGCGTCGATCGTGCCGTCGCGCAGTCGGCGCAGGTCCATGCTGTAGTCGCCGGGCGAACGGACGACGGTGTGCACGTCCCGGTCCGGGTCGAGGCCAGCCTTGCGCAGGATGATGCGGGTGAAGCACCCAGGCCCGGTATGGGAGGGGTGCAGCGCCAGTCGCTGACCGGCAAGATCCGCCAGGGAGTTCAGGCCCGAGCGGGCGAGGAACCAGAACTGTGGGCGCTGAGTGTTGACGTTCAGCGCGACCCAGGGGATGCCACCGACGAGTCGGGAGAGCAGCGTTCGCCCGAGCCCGATGACAGCGCCACGGCGCAGCCGTTCCGGATCCCAGGCGCAGCCGTCGCGCAGTGCGACGTGGACGCCTTCCTCCGCGTAGTAGTCCTGCTGATCGGCAACGTACGCGACGAGTTCCTCGTGCGGGCCACGCCCCACGTAGGCGAGATCGATCGTGTGCATGCGCGTCCTGCTTTCGTGTAGCCCGTCAACCAGGGCCGTCCTGCCGTAGGCCGACCGCGAAGGGTGCGGGACGACTCCACGGGTCCGAGAGCCTGACTCCCGACAACTCGCCACCGGCCCAGCCGTGACGGAGCTCGTGGAAACGCCATCCGGCCGGGAGAGCACACAACCAACCGGTACTCGCGGCAGTTCGACGCACGCGATTCAGGAGCACCGTTGGCCGGCCGCGGCCGGTGCGGACCTCCACAGCGTCCGTCATGGGGGTGCCACATCCCAGGCAGGGCGATTGGCAACTTCCTCGAGCCCAGGTCTGGGCGAGCTGGTGAACAAAACTGTCCGCCATGGACCTCGCGGGGCGTCCGGGGCGACCACTCCTGCAGAGGTCAACGACCAAGGCCGTCAACCCTGCGCTCATGTCGCTGCAGGCCACGAGTTGGCAAGTGCTGGGTGCCGCGCCCGCGACGCCGCAGTACTTCGGTCCTCGGCACACCGGGCACAGCCACCGTCGACGCCGTGGGACCTACACGCGGTCACAGTCTGCGAGGCGCCTCACGAACTCAATGGCTCGGCAGGGTGACAAGCCACCCTCTGCCACGGGCCTATCCCGGGCTGTCGCCGCGGACGCTCGAAGCGGCAGCCCGGTATGGCGCATCGCCGATGACTGGGTCCCCGGAGCGGATCGCCCCGTACAGCACCGTGTCGACGGTCGCCCGCAGTAGATCGGCTGCAGTCCAGTCGAGTTCACGGGGCAGCTGCGAGGTGAGCAACCGCTCGAGTGCGCCAGAAATGATCGAACTGAGCAGTTCTGGCGGTGCGGGCAACAGCCCTTGCCGGTGACCGTCTACAAGCAACTCGTCGAGCCGGCGGTAGATCACCGCGTCCACCCGCTGCTCCACGTACTGGCGCAACATGGCATCACCCCGACCCAGAGCGAGCTGAGCCGCCCCGAGCTTGTCCAGCTCATTGCCCGCCGCAATCAGGAACCGTTGTATGCGTACATCCAACGGTTGCCCCTCGGCGCCCTCCACAGCAGCGATCAAAGAGCGCTCCACAGCGGCGAACTTCCGATCCAGGACTGCGGCCAGCAGGCTGCGCTTGTCTGGGAAATGACGGTAGATCGTCTTCTTGCTCATCCCGAGCTCGCGAGCGACGTCGTCCATACTCACCCGCGGGCACCCCGGGGCGAAAAAGAGTCGACCGGCGGCTTCCACGATGAGGTCGGCACGCTGTGCATCACCCATGGAAACGCCGGAAACTGATTCAGTTTCCATGTTCCGATCCTGCACCCCCCTGCCTGCGCCGTCAAGGCACTGGGGTCGACTCAGCCGGAGGCACTCGCGCATCGGGCTGCTTTGCGGCATGTGGGCCAACATGCCCACTCCGCGTACGGCTAGGTCCTCTCGTCCGATCAAGGAGCGCGAGCAACGAGGAAGGCACGCCTGACTTCAGGCTGATCTCACCCCGAGCACCCACGACTTGAGAGCCGTTGACAGTCATGGTCGTGGAGTCGACAGATCCGAACTAGAGGGTGCCGCTCGCGCCGATCGCAGGCTTGATGACGCCCAAGCCCGTCCAGGGCAGGCCGTGCACGAACGAGAAGACGACACCGGCCGGCCGGAAGCAGGCGCGTCCCTCCGATGACGGGGTCCGGGTTCAGGCTGCTCCGGCTCAAGGAGGCGATCGAACCCAGAAGGACGTCGGCACGACGCGGGAACCCACCGCCGGAGGCCCCGTTCACGCGGGGCCCCGAGGCTCCCTCAGCCCGCACATCGACCCCGCACCGAAGCCGGCTGGCCACACCACTCGAAGCTGAGCAAGTGAGGTCGGAACCTCTTTAAACGGTAGATTCGTCCCCATTTTCGGGGTAATCAGCCGGTACCCGTCCACCACTGCGGGTAGTGATGGCCCGAGCCGCGACCACCAGGTATTCCGCCAGCTCCTCGACATCCTGCGGCATGAGATCCGCGCCGATACCGAGCAAGGTGATCAACAGGCAGGGGTATCCATCTCGGTCGAAGACCGGGAAACCCACGACGTTGAGTTCAGGGCGGTACTCGCCGAAGACGGCACCAAAACCGTTGGCACGCAGTTCCGCACGACTCGGCCCGTCAGGCCTCACGACCTCCGCCACGGACTCGTCCCAAGCGGCGATCAGTCGGCTGAGCAACGGTGCGGTCCGATCGAAGCGAGCCCCTATCTCAATCGTGATCTTGATATCTTTGCGGCTCTCGATCTTGGCGATCGCGGTGAAGTGCCCGTCAGGCATCGGCTGGATCGCGAGGCACGCCAGCTGCGTCCGCTCGGCAAGCCGCTCCATATACGGGCGCGCCTCAGTGACCGGCGTGGTGCGGGTCACCGCCGCGATGCCATATTCCACCAGCAACGGCCCGAGGTTGTAGCGCCGAGTCCCACTGTCGTAACTGATCAAACCCTCGGCCATCATCGTCCGGATCAGGTTCGACGCCGTGCTCTTGGCGAGCGAGCAGCTCTTGGCCAGCTCGGTGAGCGTCGCACCACCAACGTGTCGAGCCAGGGTGTCCAGCACACGGACCGTGCGTGACACGGCCGGTACGAGAACTCCGCCGCCCTGCTCATCCGCATCATCGTCCAGCGCCCCGCCGTGTTGCCGCGAAAGGCTGTTCGCCACGTCTTCCTACCTTCCGGTCCCGGTGTCGTAAACGACCGTATTGGCATTGCGCACCAGCCATAGGAGGTGGAGCTCAGCGCTGCCAGGGTCACGGGCGACAGCCGTCAGCGTTTCATACTCCTCGGGTACATCGAGCCCTGGTTGCGCTTCGACCCCCGGGCTGAGGGCATCCCCAGCAGGTAGGGGTTAACCCGATGTGGCCAGTCTCCGCTCGGTCCGGTCGCGCCCAGGAGAGGTGAACGAATAACGGACTAAACGCCCTCGGCACCTCGCGACCTGATCAGCTACCGCAGATTCTCTCCGTGCGCCGGCTGCGGGGCGCTGCGGAGCCGTTCCTGCAGCGCATCCAGCAAACCGGGCAGATCGGGGGCAACAGCGAGGTCGTCCAGAGTGGATGCGGGGATGAAGCCAGAGTCGGCGATGTCGCGCAGGGCTGCGAGCAACGGCGTCCAGAAGCCCCCGGCGTCAAGGAACCCGATGGGCTTGGCATGGAATCCGAGTTGGCGCCAAGACCACACCTCGAAGACCTCTTCCAGGGTCCCGAGACCGCCGGGCAGAGCGACGAAGGCGTCGGCACGCTCGGCCATGAGGGCCTTGCGCTCGTGCATCGAGTCGCACATGAGCAGCTCCGTCACCCCTTTATGCGCCCACTCTCGTTCGACCATGCTGCGCGGCATGACACCGATGACCTCGCCACCCGCCTTCAGCGCGCTGTCCGCCACCACGCCCATCAGGCCGCGGCGGCCACCGCCGTAGACGAGACCGATTCCCTGCCGGGCCAGCTCTGTGCCAACGCTGGCAGCCAGCGCGGCGTGCGCCGGGTCGCTTCCGCTGGACGAGGCGAGAAAGACGGCGAGACGGCGCATGAAGATCTCCGGAAAGGGTCGTGGCAGACCTTCGGTCTACCACAGGCAATCCGGCGCTGACCAAGGCTTTTCCTACGAGACCTGCTACCGGGAGCAGGAACAGTTACATCGCCGAGCTCCGCCCCCGCGGCGACCGCAGAGCACCTCGCAACGAGCCCGACAAGCTCCGGCCTGCAAACCAGCCGCTGCGAAAGGTTACGACTACTGCGCCGGGCCCTGCTGATGTGACCTACCCAGCACGGCGTCGGACTTGGCCGCACGAGCGGTGCGCGTCGTCGTCCGGCTCACCACTCGTCGTCCTCGTCGTACTCGGGGAGTGGCAACGGATCCGTGACCCAGCCCGCCATCAGCACGAGCCGGGTGTGGCGATGCAGGGCGAGGAAGCCGAAGGGACGGTCGAAGGCGGCGCTGATCCGGGTGGTCACGTAGCGGAGCTCGGGCACGCCCCCAGCGCTGAGGGCGAACGCCGTCACCGCGGCGGCCTCGAAGCCCAACGCGCCGAACCTCGCCATCGCGTTCTGCTTGGCCGACCCGATGGCGAGCGGGAAGTCGCTGATGCCGGGGAAGTGCCCGCGCGAGGTGTCCCGTGCGGTCGTGAGCCCGAACAACGAGTCCAGCTTCAGCAGATCGTGGCTCGCATTCATTGTGTACGCCGCTGTCGTCACCTCCAGCGACGGCGGCTGGGGCCGCGGGCTGCGCACCTTCTCCACCTGCAATCCGGGGCCCACGTTCCCGTAGGGCAGCTGCGGTCCCGGCACGACCGCTCGTCGGCCGGCAAGGATGTCGACCCCGGCTCCCAGCACCTGCCCCGGCGTCATGCCCTCCTCGCCGAGAAGCAGGTGCACGTCCAGGGCGTTGTTCCCCAACACCTTCAACTCGGTGACATGCCCGCCCGGCGTGTCGGCCACCCCCACGCGGTCCAGCACCGTGCTGGAGCGCCGCAGTCCCATCCGCGCCGTGATGGCCCACGGCTGGTAAGCGGTATCCAATTCCACCTCGTGGAAAGGGCTCAGCCACTGCGTGCGCAAGGCCAGCGCGCTCGCCAGCACCATCTGCGTGCCCTCAGTCAGCATGACCGGCATACGGTCGATCAGCCCGCCGGTCCGCTTCACCGTCCAGGCGTCCAGCGCCCGGTGGTCTGCCACAGGGTCTCCGGTGAGCACCCCGTGAGCGTCAACCGGCAGCCCCGTCTCCCACTCCTTCCTCAACTCCAGGGTGCGTTGAGTCCACAGCCCCAGAGCCGTGTCGAGTCCCCGCATGGTGCCCATCGCGGCGAGCAACTCACGTGCGGACTGCGCCGCTTGCCCCGCTGGAAGCCCGAGAGTCTCCGCCAACTCGGTCCGGGCCACACCTCCAGCTCCATCGGCCAGGTAGGCCAACAGAGGCCACACCCCAGCCCCCGAGAAGGCGGTGCCACCCTCCGAGACACCCGCCCACCGCGCGGTCAACCCATTCACCGCGCGCACCGTCGCCGTCGAGATTCCCATTCCACCCCCATCGTCAACCCGCTGCTCCCCCGCTCATACGGGGAGCAGCGGTACCTCTACCCAACAGCGTTCTCGCAGAGGGCCCATCCCAGCGCGCTCGGAACCCGGACCATCGAGCCCCGCTCGTGCGGGGAGCCGGACGCGGCGCTCATCACGCCCCGGCACCGTACGAAACCATCCCAGCACGTCAGACGATCAGGCGATGGACCGAAGAGCGACTGAAGCGACCGAGTGGCCATCTCAGGCGCACGAATGCCGACCAACTCGCCGACGCCGGTGAAGAAGGCGCCTTGTCCAAGCGCGGGGAACGGTATCTCGGGATTCTGCACGGAACACCCTCGCGCCCGCAGGGAGGACGTTGCCGGGACGTCGGCCGGGTCTTCACCCGCCACCCGAGATCGCCGAGTTCACCGACCGCGCTCCAGAATCTCGCGACGGCAGACATAGATTGCCGACCGCTCGTGCGTCCTTGAGGGCGTTGAGAAACGGGAGGGCCCATGGACCCGCAGGACCACGAGAGATTTCGGGACTTCGTCGATGCCCGATGGAGCGCCTTGCTGCGCCTGGCGAACCTGCTCACCGGCGGTGACCGCCACGAGGCCGAAGACCTTGTGCAGACCGCTCTGATGAAGGCGCTGGGTCGCTGGCGGCACATCGAGGACCCGGAAGGCTACGTGCGCAAGGTGATGTACCGGCATCAGATCAGCCGCTGGCGGCTGCGTCGACCGCACCGCGAAGCGACGTTCGCCGCACCGCCCGAGAGCTTTGGTGTCACCGACGGCACATCCGCCGCCGACCTGCGGATCACCGTGGGCCAGGCGCTGGCCCGACTGACAGCGCGACAACGCACGGTCCTGGTGCTGCGTTACTTCGAGGACCTCTCCGAGACAGAGGTCGCCGCCGCGCTCGGCTGCTCGGTGGGCACCGTACGCAGCACCACCCACCGATCGCTGGCCCGGCTGCGCAAACTCGCGCCGGAACTGGGCGCCCCCGAACAGACCACAACAACCACCTCGAACGACTTGTCCCTGAAGGGAGCCCGCACATGAGTGCCGACCAGAACACCGACCAGCTGGACCGCGCGCTCCGGGATGTCCTGCACGCCTGGACCCCCCTGGGCCCCGGCGCTCCTGCGGACATCGCCGACCGCATCGTCCGCCGCCGACGGCGACGGAACCTCGTGCGCGTCACCGGCGCCGCCCTCGGGCTGGCCGGCATCACCCTGGGCGCTGTCATCGCCACCGGTGCGGGCGCCGACGACGGTGCGCAGCCGCCGGCCGCGCGGGTGAGCAAGCAGAGCAAACTCCTCTGGCAGACCACGTTGCCCGCCAAGTCCTGGGACGCCTGCACGCTCGGCGCCGATACCGGTGACGTGTACTGCCGAGGGATGGAGTACGACACCCTTGGCGTGAACGCCCTTTCCGGAAAGGTCGAATGGCAGCGGAAGGCCAAGGCCGCCAACGGCAGCAGCACCCCATCAGGATCGATGCCGGGTGTCCGTGACGGGGTGCTGTACACCTACGCTGATCACGCCCCGGGCGCCTCCCGGGCCGGCACCGACCTGGTCGCCCTGGACGTCCGCAGCCGGCAGGTTCTGTGGAAGCACGAGCTGGCCGACGACAGCCGAGGCCGGACCTCCGCCGTCCTGTTCGACGGGGGAATCCTCGCCAACTCCCCGACCTTCAAGAGTGTGGCCGCTCTGGACGGCACGACGGGCCGGACGCTGTGGACGTACAAATGGAAGAAGGCCGACTGCGATCGGGCCGTGATCGGCGGTGTCCCGTACCTCACGTGCTCGCCGGACAGCGAGAAGGCCCCGCAACAGAGCACCGTCGTCCGCCTCGACCCGGCGACGGGCACGCCGCGGACGGTCGCGACCGTCAAGGGACCGACCCTGTACATCGGGA
This sequence comes from Streptomyces sp. NPDC048643, assembly GCF_040650615.1. Taxonomy (NCBI): domain Bacteria; kingdom Bacillati; phylum Actinomycetota; class Actinomycetes; order Kitasatosporales; family Streptomycetaceae; genus Streptomyces; species Streptomyces sp. NPDC048643. The sequence continues at coordinate 5,528 of NZ_JBEZHO010000071.1, read as the reverse complement.
CGGACGGCGAAGCCGTGCTGCTGGGCGGCATGGCCGGCGGACAGAAGTTCTTCGGCGACCCCGGCCCCGCCACCCTGACCCGCGTCGACACTCGTTCCGGCTCGGTGACGAAGCACCGCCTGGACCGCCTGCCGACGGGTGTGGTCGCGGACGGCCTCATCCTGGGCGGCGACAGAAGCGGCAGCGCCATCGCGTACTCCGCCGAGAGCGGCAAGAGGCTGTGGTCGCGCGACCTCGGGCTGACGCTGCGTAAGGCGACCGACCCCACGATGCGCGAGTTGCCCTCCGCCGCCGCGGTGGACCTCACCAGCCGGGTGGCGTACTACCTCGACCCGTCCGGGCACCTGGTGGGCCTCGATCTCGACAGTGGTGCGGTGCGCTGGCGCGGCCAGGTGCCACTGCCGAAGAGCCCGATGGAGGCCGGGATCGCTCCGGAGCTCATGAGTTACGGCCACAGCCTCATCGGCCAGGTTGACGGCGAGCTCTTCAGGATCACGCCCCGGCTGCCTCAAGGAAGTTGACGGTCGGATGCCGTGAGGCCGCGCGGGCTCCGTCCGGGGGACCCGGAGCCCGCGCGGCCAGACAGGTCAGCCGGCGGCCAGAGGTTACAGCCGGGGTGTCAGATCCGACATCACGGTGAGCGGCAGTGAAGGGCTGGCGGCTGCGGCCTCCACCACCCGCCGGTCGGCGTCGGTGAGCAGCTCTTCGATGATCGGCGGCGGAAGCGCCGCATGGCCGGCGGCGATGGGCCTCGCCTGTTTGTCCGCCAGGCAGGCGAGCAGCGCCGATGCCGACGCGTTGCGGTGCCGGGCAATCTCGCGGAACGCCTTCTGGAGCGGTACCACGTGCCTGTCGACGCCCGGTTCGTCGATCACGCGCGCGGCCGAGGATGGACCCCGCCAGAGCTGAGCGACACCGAGCTGGAACACCTCGCCGATACCTTCTTCCCCGACGACGAAGACTGAGCCGGAGAAGGCGGGCCAGGCACCCCAGCCACACGTTCGTGCCGACGGTCGCCGCAACCGGGGACAGTCATGGCGCGGGGCGGACGCCGCCCGCAACGGAGAAGTTTGCGATACCCGAGGGGCGGAGTCTGGGCCGCCACGGTCCGGTTCCCACCGTGCAGACCGACGCCAGCCGGCACCCGTCGGGCGAATCCGTGAACTGGTGCGGAAGACGACTCACGGGGTGCTGAGCAGACTCACTACGAGATCGCTAGCCGCGCGGCGGCGGTGCGGTGGAGCCGCGTGGCACCAGGCTGGGCACCTGCGCGGTGTGCGAGGACGTTTCCCGGTGTGTCATGACGTCGAACAGTGTCTCGGTGACGTCCGCGCCGAAGGAGAAGACGTCGTGTTGCATCGCGGACAGGGTGGGTCGGGTCAACTGGCACAGCTGGGAGTCGTCCCAGGCGAGCAGTGACAGGTCCTGCGGCACCGACAGGCCGAACTCCGAGGCGACGCCCAAGGCCGTGACCGCCATCAGGTCGTTGTCGAAGACGATGGCCGTTGGGCGTTCAGCGGCCAGCAGGAGTGTCCGGCATGCGCGGCTGCCCTGGTCGGCGGAGAAGTCGGCGACCACTGTCCGGGCCTGGAGGCCGAGTTCTGCGGCGGTCTCCGTGAACGCCTTGGTGCGGATGGCGCTGTGGCCCAGTTCGGCGGGCCCGCTGACCCGGGCGATCCGGCGATGGCCGAGCGCGGCCAGGTAGCGCACGGCTTCCACCGACGCCGCCGCGTCGTCGGTCCACACCGAGGTGAACGGCCCGGCCAGCGAGGGATGCCCGACGACGACGGCGGGCAGGCCGATCGCCGACAGAGCCGCGACGCGCGGGTCGTCAACCCGCAGGTCGACCAGGATGCTGCCGCTGATTCGGTTGCCCTGCCACCACTCCCGGTGGACCTCGATCTCCTCCTCCGCCTCCACGAGCCGAAGCAGCAGCGAGCACGCGTGCCGGCTCAACACACTCTCGATGCCCGAGATGAACTCCATGTAGAACGGCTCCAGACCCAGCATCCGGGCCGGTCTGGCGATGGCCAGGCCCACCGTGTGCAGGGCCTGCCCAGACAGCGACTGCGCGGCCTGGTTGGGACTCCAGCCGAGCTCACGGGCGGCCCGGAGGATCCGCTCCTTGGTCTTGGCCGACACGCCGGGTTTGTCGTGCACCGCGATGGTCACCGCAGAGGGCGAGACGCCGGCCAGTTTGGCGACGTCCTTGATCGTCACCCTGCGCCGGTCGCTCGGTGACGCTGCCGTCTGACTCACCGCGGTTCCGCCTTCGTGTCGTGTCCTGGCTCCCGAGGGCCGGGGCGCACCGCCCACTGGGCCGCATGGGGCCGGTGGGGATAGAGCGCGCGAGCACCTCGCCCGCTCACCCTAGCTTGCGCAGCTGACGAAGACCGTGGCACTTGGGATTTCGCCAGGATCAAGAGGTTACTCAAACGTTTTATAGACAGAGTCAACCCGGGCTCCTACGCTGAGCGCACCCAGCCGACGCGTGACCGTACCCGCCGTCCGTGCTCCGCGACGAGAGCCGAGGAACCGCCCCGTGCCCCAGCCTCCGTTCCCCCAGCCCGACCGTGCCCGCCTCCTCCCGGAGAACTTCCGCTTCGGCGTGGCCACCTCCGCCTTCCAGATCGAGGGGGCCCCGACAGCCGACGGCCGTTCCGACTCCATCTGGGACACCTTCTGTCGGGTTCCCGGCGCGGTCGCCGCGGGCGACACCGGCGACCTGGCCTGCGACCACTACCGGCGCATGCCGGAGGACGTCGACCTGCTGGCGGGTCTGGGCGTGGACACCTACCGCTTCTCCGTCTCGTGGCCCCGCGTCCAGCCCGGCGGCCGAGGTCCCGCCAGTCGGGCGGGCCTCGACTTCTACGACCGGCTGGTGGACCGGCTGCTCGCCAAGGGCGTCGACCCCTGGCTGACCCTCTACCACTGGGACCTGCCTCAGGAGTTGGAGGATGCCGGCGGCTGGCCGCACCGCGACACCGCCCACCGCTTCGCCGACTACGCAGCCCTCGTCTTCGACCGGCTCGGCGACCGCGTCCACGCCTGGACGACCCTCAACGAGCCCTGGTGCGTGGCGATGTACGGCTACGCAGACGGCATGCACGCCCCGGGCCGCCGCGACCGTCGGGCAGCCCTGCACGCCGTCCACCACCTGTTGCTCGGGCACGGCGAGGCGGTGCGCCGGATGCAGGAACAGGCCGGTCCTGAGCACGACTTCGGACTCACTCTGAACCTCACCCCGAGCCTGCCCGCCACCGACAGTTCCGAGGACGTCGCAGCGGCCCGCCGCGCCGACGGCCTCGGTATCCGCCTGTACCTCGACCCGATACTTCTCGGCACGTACCCCGAAGACGTCGTCTCCGACCTGGCGGAGGAGGGCATCACCCTCCCGGTCCAGGACGGCGACCTGGACATCATCGCCACCTCGATCGACGTCCTCGGCGTCAACTACTACTTCAGCGAGCGAATCGCCGCCGGTCGCCCCGTCCGTGAGGAGGACGGGCCGGTCACGGCACTCGGCTGGCCCGTCACCCCGGACGGCCTCACGGATCTGCTGTTGCGCGTCTCCCGCGAGTACCCTGCCGTCCCCCTGGTCATCACGGAGAACGGTGGCGCCTTCACCGACGCCACCCTGGAGGAGGGCCGGGTCTGCGACGGGGACCGCATCGCCTTCCTCGCCGCGCACATCGACGCGGTCGCCGAGGCGCATGTCCAGGGCGTCGACGTGCGCGGCTACTTCGTGTGGACGTTGCTGGACAACTTCGAGTGGGCGCACGGCTACGGCCCGACCTTCGGTCTCGTCTCGGTGGACCGGAAGACCATGGCCCGCACCCCCAAGGAGAGCGCTCGCTGGTTCCGCGACTTCCTGCGGGCGCAGCGACAGCCTCAGGTGTAGACGACCGCCGCGCCCGTCGCGACCTCGGCGGTCGTCTGCATGTCCCATGCCGCAACAGCCTTTGTCCGGGCGGCCGTTGCGGGGTTGTCCACGGCCAGGGCGGTGCTGCGGACGGAGTCGGTTGGGCCGAGCCTGGAGCGGAGTGGCATCGCCCTCGACTGTGGCAACGCTCACGCTGATCCGGAGGTCGCCAGGACGTTCAACAGGGCGCACCCGGCGGCCGGTTCTGTGGCCCGATGGCGCCGGACGGTGGTCGGTGTTGTGGACCATCTCGCCACTGGGATGTCCATAGAAGGTACGAGGCGGGTGCCTGGTACTGACGGGGACACTTGCCGCATCGACCGTTACTAAAACGCTACACTCCCCTGCGTTCCCGCCCCGACGACGATGTGCTCGCCGAGGCCCTCCCTCCGGACGGAGAACAGCCATGACCATCAGCGCCTCCGAGATACCGCCCGCGCCCCGGCAACCGGTCCGCGACCGCTTCTTGGCGGCCCTGGACATCGGCGGCACGAAGGTTGCCGGTGCCGTCCTCGACCCCCACGGCTCACTCCTGTACCGGGCCGAGCGCCGCACCCCCGAGGCAGGCTCGGCGGCGGAGGTGTTCGGGGCTGTGCGAGAGGTGCTGGAAGAGCTGGCCGCGGTGCCGGAATGGAGGCGGGTGGAGGCGCTGGGCATCGCCAGTGCGGGCCCGGTCGACATAGCCCGGGGCCGGGTGAGCCCGGTCAATGTCCCCGGCTGGCGGGACTTCGCTCTGGTCGAAGAGGTCCGTGCCGTGCCGGAGGCCGACGGATTGCCCCTCGCGCTGTGCGGGGACGCGGTCGCGATGACCGCCGCGGAGCACTGGATCGGAGCGGCCCGCGGCTGCCGCGACGCCCTGTGCATGGTGGTCTCCACCGGCGTCGGCGCGGGTCTTGTCCTGGACGGGGTGGTACGCAACGGCCCCACCGGGAACGCGGGGCATCTCGGGCACATCAGTGTCGACCTCCTGGGCGAGACCTGCGTGTGCGGTTCACGCGGTTGCGTGGAGCAGTTGGCCAGTGGCACCTCCCTCACCAGGCGGGCACTGCGGAACGGCTGGCGTCCCGCGGGTCCGGCGGACGGCGCCGCGTTGGCGGCTGACGCCCGCGCCGGTGACCCCGTCGCTCTGGCCGCTTTCGACACGGCCGCGCGGGCCTTGGCGGCAGCCATCGCGGGGGTCGCGACCCTCGTCGAGATTGAGATGGCCGTCATCGGCGGCGGCGTGGCCGAGGCGCACGACGTACTCTTCCCGCCCCTCAGAGCCCACTTGGCCACCTACGCGGTCCTCCCGTTCGCGGCCGGGGTACGCATCGAGCGCGCCGCCCTGCGGGCCGACGCCGGCCTCGTCGGCGCCGCGTTCCTCGCCGCCGACCGCCGGCCGACGGGCGCCCGGTAGCAAGGCGGTCAACGGCCCCGAACAGTAGCTCGGGGCCGTCCGAGCGGTGCGCTCCGACGGCCCCGATGGAAGAAGTCCTGGTGGGTCACGTGGGGAGGTGCCAGGTCTGCCAGGGGTTGGTGTTGCGGTCCCAGATCTGCAGGCGGGTGGCGTTGGCGGTGCTGCCGCCGGGGACGTCGAGGTAGCGGCCGGACTGCGGGTTCTTCAGGT
>NZ_JBEZHO010000070.1:0-36058 GCF_040650615.1 Streptomyces sp. NPDC048643 | reverse complement strand
TGGTCCGGCTCCTACTTCGCCGGAACCGTCGGCGGCGCCCCGCTCAGCGTGGTCAGGCAGTACATCGAACAGCAGAACCGGCCGGTGTGAGCACCGCCCGGCTCCGCCGGGACCAGCCCTCGCGACGCTCCGCACCCCAGGCAAGGAACTGCGGTATCCGGCTCCGCCGGACCTGAATCCGCGACGCTCCGCGTCGCCACCATCAGATTCGCTTCACCACCGGCCTGAAGGCCGATGCACTGCGAATGGATTCCGGTAGCGGGAAGGGCACGGCGACGTACTGCACTGCGAGCACTGGACGTACTGCGGCTTCGTAGGAGACCGAGGCGCTGCCGCCCGCACCACCCTCGCCCTCCTCCTGGCCGACGGCAAGGCCCGCGATGCGCCAGATCCCGATTTCGCTGGCGCTCCGACACGTGCCGCCGATGGGAGTCCCCGAACCCCGAACTACGTCCAAGCTCGCAGCGCCGTACCTCTCCCCCGGCAGCGACAGCACCTCCCCGACCCCGGCCCCGGAGGGGACAGACACGCTGCCTCCCGAGCCTCACGAGAAAACTCCACAGCCACCCCCTACCGCGCCCCCGGTCACCGTGCTGTCGCAGCCGCCGTCCCGGACGCCGGCGAACGGCGCGAGGGGTTCGCAAGGTGGCTGGACAGCGCTCGCTGCCACGACGCACCTGAGAGGTAACCTCGCCACCAACCCAGTCCCGTGGACACACACTTGCCGGGCCCCGTCCGCCGTGCCTGCGGGCGCCTGTCATGATTGCCATGTGAGCTGGGGGACGCTGATCTCGACACTTGTAGGGAGTACTACCTCTGCCTCGCTCCGATCCTGACCGCACGCGCCGGGTGAAGTCACCGAGCCGGACAAAGACGCAGTCCAACGACACCGGGCTACCCACGGAGGGCGACGCCTGATGGACTCCCTGATCCTGGCGGTACTTTTCGTCAGCTTCGGGCTGAGTCTTGTGCGCGTCCAGAAGGGGCGACGCCTCCTCAGCCTGGTCAAGGCCTCCGCCGCCACCGGAACGCTGTCATGGCTGCTGGGCTGGTGGCAGGTCATCTTCGCTATCCCGTCGCACGCATGCCCCGATTTCGACTACCTGCGACCTATCGTGCATTTCGACCGATACGAGAGCGGCCTGACCAGGGTGAGGGAGCGGGTGTAGCCGTCCATCTCCAGCGGCACGACCAGCCGGGCCCCTTCGGCGAGCTGCTGTCGCCATGCGGGTGCGATGTCGCACGCGTTGTGCGTGATCACGATCCCGGCGAATTCGTCGGCCGGGACGTGGCCGGGCGACGCTGCAACCCCTCTGGCAGGCCGTGTCCCGGAGACCCCGTCTGTCACAGTCCTGGTCGCTCAGGGGTATCTCCGCTTATTTGACCAAGCATCAGACACCCCGCCTCCTGAAGGCGCGAGGCTAGCGGCCGCGTCTGTGTCGGAGGGCGGGTCCGATCGTCAGTCGGCCCGCGACACGGCCTCGACCACACTGATCTCATGGATCTTGCGCTGACGCGGGCTGCAGCGGACATGGACGATGTCCCCCACTCGGAACCGGTCTTTGAGCTGTGGGTTCGCTTCGCGTGAAAACATCGGTCGGCTCCACCGGTCTACCTCGAAGGACCAAGCTTTCCGCGTTGCCGGATCCTCGATGGAGCAGCAGTAGTGTGTGACATCCGTGTGTGGGTCGTCGTGGTGAGTGTCGTAGTCCCAGCGCGAGATCACGGCGCCGCGAAAGCTGGACTCATCGGGAACAGCCAGGACATGACGGCGGGCCGGTAGCCACAGGCTCCACAGCAGTACGCCGGTGAGGACCGGAGCGGTGTCCCATTCCCAGCCGTAGGGCGGGCGCGCGGTCAGGCTCACCACGAGCATGGCGACGAAGCCGACGCACACGGTCACGGCCAGCACGACGAACTGCCACAGGTGTCCGCAGCGCGGGGGATCCAGCGGCCCGGCGTCCACGACGTGCCACGTCCTGTCGTACGAGGACCAGATCTGCTGCGGCTCGCGTACGGGAAGCGCCGATTCGGGACCGGCCGTTCCCACCTGTCGTTTGGGCAGCCGGTGTTCTCCGTCGCGGTCGTGGGTCCGCCACTCGCGCGCGGCCTGCCGTCCTTCGGCGGTCAACCTGGGCTCGGATCCGAGCGGGACGTCCGACAGCGGTACCAGCCCCAACAGGCTGAGTACGAGGACTGCTTGGAGGAGGATCCGTATCCCGTCGGGACTCCACGACACTCCGGCCCACAGGGCGCCGAACCAGGCTGCGAGAGCCGCACCCCGATATGTCAGCGTCACGTACTTGTTCCGGGCCGGCCGTATGAGGCCAAGGGCCGTCGTCTCGTCGCGGACACGCTTCTGGAAGTCGCGCCACCATACCCAGAACTCGTCGCCGTCGCCCGGCCCGAGGGCACCTATTGGCACACGGTCGACGCCGCTTCGGCTGCGCTGGCGGATTCGTTGGACCACCAGTGCCTCGACGGGCCGCAGCGGTGCCGAGTCGGCGGTGGGCGGAATCGTCCGTACGGTCAGCGTACCGTCGGCCTTGTGTTCACCCTGAAGTCGGCCCGTGCGGACCATTTCCAGGGCGGTGGTCTCGATGCCTTTTGGGGTTGCCTCCCCGCCTCCGAGAAGCAGGTTCACCACGTCCGCGGTCAACACTCGATATTTCATGTCCACCCCCTGAAATGCGCCCGAGATGAATGTAGTTGCTGTTGGCGGATCACCGCATCCGGGTAACCATGCAGTCGAGGCACCGTCGGCGCCGGTGTCCTCCTTCTAGACGGCTTACGCTCGAGGTCCTCGCCCAGGTTCAACTCGCCAGTCCCAGGGGCTGATCACGGCCAAGCAGGCGCCTCGTGTCAGGCAGCAGCATCGGCCAGTGAGGCCGGTTCGTGCACCCCGACAGCCATACCGAGCACCGGGGCCGGAGCCGTCTGCTGGTCGAAAGGGCGCGGGCTGATGACTCGTTCTGCCGACCACGGCAAGACGGTGAGATTGCGCGCGATCGTGCTGATCGTGCGGGAACATCGTTGCTTCTGCGGTCGGTTCGGGATCCGGGAGTCGGCTGTTGCTCATGTGTTGTCGGGCGGAGATTCTGGTTGCCGCACCGAGTTCGTCATTCCGGGCGTACCGCTGTACGGCCTGCCCCCGAGCCCGGCCCGTCCTCCGCCCGCCGGTCACCGATGGGCTCTTGCCATCACGGCCGTACGTCATCGCCGACCGCCCAGATGGCGAGGGGAACTTGGTGACGATCCGATGGAGTCCCGCCGTATTGTTGGGCTGGCTGCGTGGGCGGACAGCCGGGGTGCCTTACCAGGGGGGACCAGGTATGCCAGAGGGGTTGGCCCAGTGGGGGCCAGAGCTCTTCCTGATGCGGGAATGGGAGCGACGTCGCGGCCCGGCACCGGAGAACGACGTGGGAAGAGGCATCGCGCAAGGGGGGTTCGAGCCCTGCCTGCTGACCCTTCTGCGGCTGTCGGTGGGAAGGGAGCCGGGCACCAGCCTCACCCGTGGATGGCTCCCGAGGACGCTCGCCCGCACCGGTCACCTCGTCCGCGCGGCTGAACTGGCGTACACGATCAGTGACGAGCTCGAGCAGGGTACAGAGCTTCTGGAGCTGGTGAAGGCTGCGGCGGGCGCGGGAGATCTAAGCGGTGCTCAGGCGCTGGCCGAGTCGATTCCCCTGAGGCAGTTGCGGGACCAGGCACTGGTCTCTCTCGTACCGGCGTGGGCGCGTGCAGGCGAGGGGGACAGGGCTGTCGCTCTGGCGGAGAGGATCCGCTACCCGCACAACTGGGGGTGGGCCTGGGCCCTGCTGGCGAAAGCGATGGCGGACCGCGGCGACATCGCTGAGGCGCTCAGGTTTGCCGCTCGCGCCGACGATGAGGCGCGTCTCTGCGCCGTCGACGGCATGGAAGAGGTGCTCGGCTTCCTCGTGGAGGTCGCCGTCGCCACCGGCGACCACGACCGGGCGGCAGAACTGGCCGATCGCGTGGAGGAGATGGCCCGGTCTCGCAACCCGACCGGGTGGTTCAAGCCGCAGCCCCTGGCAGTGGTGTTGGCGCGGGAGGCGCGTGAGGGAGACTTCGGCCGGCTCGACGCTCTTCTGCGGCCCCCGCCCGGATCCGCCGTCGCGGCCAGCGACAGGCCATGCGGATGGGCACTCGAACCGGGTGACCAAGGCATGGTCTTGGAAGGAGACCCGGATGGGTCCGCTGCTCACCCAGTCTCCGCCCGCCTCCCTCTCCACGCCCGGGACATGGCGTGTGTGCTGGATGCGGTCGACGAGAACGCCGACCTCGACGTGGCCCTGGCCTTGGCCGACCGGGCCGAGACACTGCTTGAGACCGGTGATGGCCGTGATCACAATGTTTTGCTGAAGTCGCTGACGCTCCTTCTTGCCCGCCATGGGCAGATCGAGCGGGCCATGGCCCTCACCGAGGGGCTCGACCTGGATCTCTCCGTGGCGCAACAGGCGGACATTGTCGGGGAATTTGCCCGCTCTGGCGACACGGACGGGGCTGAGGCTCTCGCGCACGCGATCACCGACCGTCGGGCGCATGACAGGGCGCTGATCGAAGTGGTCCGGAAGCTGGTGCTGCGCGGCGATCAGGGCAGGGCCGAGGTCATGGCCCGTCTGATCGACGACGGTTGGGCACAGGGTGAGGCGCTGCTCGCGGTCGCCCGAGGGATGGCCCGGCACGGTGATCTGGACGGCGCCGAGACTCTGACGCGCTCGATCGCCTATCGCGGGACACGAGCCCGCGCGCTGGCCGCACTCGTGGAGCTGTCCGAGCCGCCCCGGGCCCGCAGGCTCGCCGCACAGGTGGTGGTTCTCGGCGGCTGGGAGCCTGTTCTGCCGGTTCTGGAGCGGATCATGCCCCGCTCAGTGGCAGTGGTCGTCGACCAGATGACGAGCTAAGCGAACGCTGTCGGACGCCAAGACCCCGATTGTCAGTGGCGATTGCGAGACTTCTTCCATGATTCCGAAGTTGCCCTTGCACAGCCCTCGTTGGCGTGACCTTCACGGTGTGAAGGCCGAGGAGGTGAAAGCACTCCTGGCGCAGTTGGCTTCCGCGGCTGACACCGAGGACAGCGATGAGTGGAGACAGAACTGGACCGCCCTGGCCGGCGGTCTGCTGGACGACGGAACCGTCTTCGACGGCGCCTACGCGGCCCTGCCTCATCTCATCGAGGCGGCAGCGGCCTTGCCTCCGGGGCAGACCGTGGACTTCTGGGTGGACCTGGGATGCATCGTGACCGCGGAGGACAGGCATCCCGTCCCGGCCGATCTCGAGGCAGGGTTCAGCGCAGCGCTGCGGGCGGCCGAGGAGGCGGCCACACGGAGCCTCCTTTCTGCCGGTGTTCCCGCGCAGGTGTGCGCTCACCTCGTGCTCGCCTGCGTGGCCTTCGCCGGCCATCACATGGGCGAGGCAGTGTGGCGCCTGCGCGATCTCCGAGAAAGTAGCCTTGAGCTGGTGTGTCCCGGGTGTGAGAGCGACACCGAGATCCCCGATTTCTTCGGGGATCCGGTGCATCCGCCTTTGGAGGCTCCGGAGTTGCCTGATCCCGTTCGCGTCCGTGCGGGAGGGCATCCCTGGGGCGAGGTCGCCGCAGCGTTGCAGAGCGACGCGCTGGGGGAGGGGTGGGAGTCCTTCCTGCGGGTGGGACGCGAGGTCGCGGCGGCAGGGGTACCCGACGATATGCCGGGGCAGGCTGTCCTGTGCCTGGTCGCCGGCATGGTCGCGGTCAAGGGCAGCCCGCGGCGGGCCGGTAGGGAATGGGCCCGCAAATTGATGTCGCTCACCGGACACTTCCGCTGCTGGGACTGCGAGCGGATCTGGACGATCGCCGAGGGCCTGGCGGAGAACCCGGACGGCGCGTATCCCCAGGAGCGTCCGACGGAGGCTTCTAGGGACGCTGCTGGGGCGACCGCCTCGGGGACGGCCGGCCGAACAGGTGGAGCGGGAACTCGTTTCCGGCAGGACGGGACCAGGGTGCTGGCGGCCGACGGCACACTCTGGAGCCGTATGGTCGTGTTCTCCGATTCCGCACCCGGTTCGTTCGGGAGTGTCGATTCACTGACGGTGGTGTCCCGTCCCGGTCGGCCGGCGCTCGTGGCCGGCGGCGGGGACAGAGGCGTGGTGTGCCTGTGGGACGTGGCCGACGGACGACTCATCCATGGCCTGCTGCCAGGACATCCTGATCGTATCCGCTCGATGACGGCCATGGCTCTGCCCGGCGACCGCGTCCTTTTGGCGAGCGGAGGCGACACAGGGACGATCGCCGTGTGGAACCCTGCCACCAGGGAGCGGGTTCGCGAACCGGCCGGCGACTGTCCCGGCGGAATCACCGGAATGTGCGCCGCGGCCATCCCCGGCGGCCGCACCCTGCTCGTCACCGCTACCCCCCGAGGCGCAGTCCGGATGTGGGACCCGGACACGGGGGAATGCGTCGGACGCCTCAACCCCTACGGCAGTCCGATCCAGTCGATCGCCGCCGTCCCCATCTCCGACGGCCATGCGCTGATCGCAGCCTCGGACACCGCAGGCCGCCTGCACGTGTGGGATCCAGCCGTCGACGACCCATGGAAGACCGGCGCGGCCGTGCAGCTGAGCGCGCGTGCGCTCGCCGATGCCGACCACCGGGTGGCGGCTGTGGCGGCCGTGCCCACATCCGACCGAGCCCTGCTCGCCACAGGAGACAACCAGGGCGTGGTCATGCTGTGGGACCTTGCCACCGGTGCCCCGATCAGCGACGGTCTGCCCGCCTCCACAGGTACCGCCGGCCTGCCGGTCATCACCGCCACCACTCTGCAAGACGGGCGCACGGTCCTGGTCGCCGGCACCCGCCACGGCCACCGACTGCGGGTGTGGGAGCCGAAGACCGGCACGGTTGAACACATCGCCCTCGATGCGGCGCTCGCTTGTATGGCCACCGCCGGTGCGGACCTGATCGTAGGAGGCGACCGCGGAGTGTTCAGCCTCCCGCTCGCGAGGCAGTGAACGCGTTCGGCCGCAACCCGGCCAGGAGTCCGTGCCTGCGCCAGCTCCATTCCGATTTGAAGGGCGGCGTGCCTGTCGACTGCCGTTTTACGCGCTGCCCGAGCCGCGAGGATCCCGAGGTGCTGGCCTGTACGGAGGCCGACTTGCCGGAGCTCAACCTGCGTTCTGCTCCGAGAGGATCACTTTGTCGGCTGCTTGCAAGTAGCGCTTCTTGTAGGTGCTCAGTGTGGTGAAGTAGGTCCGTTCCTTCCGCAGCACGGTCTTCTGACGGGCTGTCTCAGCCGTGAGCCACGTTGGGACCAGGCGCGTGCGCGCCTTGCACCGTACGTCGGCGAGTGCGGTTTCCTTCTCTTCCGTCCCTGGTCGCTTGGACCGACTCCAGCGGGGGTCGTTCGCCGCGTCAAAGGGGTCTTTGTAGGGATGACCGGCTGTCTTCATACACGCGCGCCATCGGGTGATGGTGGCGGCGACGGACGGCTCGTGCTGGGCGAAATCGAGCGTTTCGGACGACAGGCGGGCGAGCTTCGCCAGGCTCACATCCTTGCCGCCGAGCTTGGTGTGTGCGAGTTTTTGGCAGTCCTTGGCAGGCTTCCTGGCCTCGGGGGCCAACCTGGCGTCGCGCGTCATCTTGGCCGCGGTGACACGCGTCGAGCCGAGCATGGTGGCGTTGGCGTGGTAGCCGAAGTCGCGGGCCACGGGCTGCTCGATGACGCCGTAGCGGCGTCGATTGCGCAGGTCAGGGAAATTCTCGTCGCGGTCAACGAGCGTCCAGGTCAGATCGCGGTCGGCCATACATGCCCGGGTCAGCAAGTCTTCCGCCTGCTCTCCCCGGTAGACCTCGTTCACTGAGAGGTCGTAGCTGTCGAAGGGCAGGTGCAGGTCCCGGACTTCTGCCGTGGGCGGCGGCGCCCACGGCAGCCGTATGGCAGCCGGGGCTCGATGATCTGGACCGGCGGCGGATCCGATGGCGCATCCGCTCAGCAACGCTGACGCTGCCACGGCGGCGGTGAGGCGGGCACGGGTCCTCATCAGGGCTCCTTCTACGAGGCGTGGCGCCGCCGGACTTGCCGGCGGCGCCACACGGGAGGCGTCTGTGCTTGCGTCGGTCAGAGGAAGCGGACGCAGCTCGCCTTGTTGTCGAAGTTGTTGTTGCTGAAGTCGGAGTCCTTGGAGTTGGCCTTGGCGGTGTAGCTCGTGCCGGTGCAGGTGGTGCCCTTGTCCCACAGGCCCACGTTCGAGCTGGTGTTGTTCTCCATCGAGCTGCCGCCGTTCTGGGCGAACGCCGACGTGCTGCCGGACCAGTACTTGTTGTTCAGCTCGACGTCGGACCCGGAGAAGTTGGCGTGGCGGCCCGAGTAGTTGTCGTCCTCGTAGAGCACGAAGTAGCTGGCCGCGATGGCAGAGGGGTGCGGCTGCGCGAGGGCGGTGGAAGAGAACCCGACCGTGCCGGCGACGGCCAGGAAGCTGGCGCCGATGGCCATGGCGATCTTGTGTCGCATTACAACTCCTGTATCGGTGACGTTGGTTCGGACCTGACGAACGTCATTCCAGCCGAGTGCACAGGACGGGGTCCAGATGATTCGAATCGCCTCGAATGGCGGAGAAGGGCCTCAGGAGGATGCGATCGATGGGCGAGCCATGTAGTAGACCCGTGCCCCCTCCCGGTTCCGGGAGACCCGGCCTGCCTCGTACAGCTTGGCCAGGTGATACGAGACCGTTGAGGGACTCAGCTGGTGCAGGCGTGCCAGTTCCGTCGTGGTACGAGCCATGTCCAGTGAGCGCAGTATCGCGCGTCGCGGTGAGGAGACGGGAGGCGACTCCCGACGGCCGAAAGAGGGGAGTTCGCCCGCCTGTCTTGCTCCGTAGAACACGGTGAGGTTCTCGTGACGCTGGCGGGTACGAGGGGGGCTGCCCTGGAAGCCGTTGGGTAAAAGAAGGACAGATCCGGTCACATATTGCGTAGGCCCGTTGGTCTGTACCTCTTGGGGATGCTGGCGCAGAGAATCCGTGAAGCTGAGTGAGGGATGCAGTCCGTTCAGCACTGCTACGGTGCCGCGTTGCATGATTCGTGTCCCGCGCCATGCTGTGTCCGCCCAGAGCCCTTCGAGCACCCGCGGCCACAGATGCCGGTTGAACGCAGCCCAGGCGTCTGTCAGTTCCTCCTGGAGACGGGACAGGAGTGCGCGGCCGTCAAGGCGCAGGAAGGCTCGCCACTCGCGGTGGGCTGTTGGCCCCTGGTCGGGCGCCCCGTGTCTGTAGCGGAGCGCGATCCGCTCTCTGATGAGACGGACGAGGTCCGTCTTCTCGTTTTCCAGGGCGCTGAGTTCGCTGGCGAAAGACCGCTCTATGCCGGCGTCTCGCTGGGGCATGGAGTCCGGCACCAGGAACTCCGGGTGGGGTAGGCCGTGCAGGGCCGCGCGTGACAGAGGCAGGCGGCGGCGTGGAAGTGCCGCCGGGCTGGCGACCCGGGGCCGGCTCTTGGAGGAAGAGCTTCCCTCCGAGAGGAGTGTTGCCAAATGAAGGAGCGGTGACAGTGCGAAGGCCGTCGAACCCAGGGCATGGGAGTCAAGAGCGAAGTCAGACATGTCCACCATTCGCGAAGATTGGAAGCCTTTGAGAACGGGAGGGCCGAAGCTTCACCGCCCGTCCTGGTGAGAGGCACAGGCGTGGGCACGCGCGTAGAGGGTGACGCGAGCGCCGATCACGGTCCGAGTGCTGCAGGGGGTGAAGTAGCGGTCGAGAACTTCACGTTTCGTGCGTTCCGCAGCGGTGTCGTCGAGGGGCTGGCCTGCCGGATCACGCAGGGCGAGTACGCGCTGTTGCGTGAGGAGGCGCTCCTTGATGCGCTCGGCTGAGACCTCCGACCCTTGCAAGGTGCCCGACGCTTCCGGCGAGACAGCGAGTGCGATGTCATGGAACTTGCCCCACGTGCCGGGGTACGACAGGCTCCACTCGCGTCGCCGCGCCGGCTCGAACAGCACCGCGTCACCGGGCTCCCCCAGTTTATCCACTGCCTGGGTCACCGCCACCACGTCGTCTTTGCGGGCCTCCGGTGTCCGCATCAGCACGTACCACGGAGCCAGTACCGCCGACGCGAGTGCGATAGGCAGTGCGGTCATCGCGACGCGGTACGGGAGCGGACGTGCCGCTACGAGCGTCAGGCAGCGGCGCAGGGCGGCGCCTGCCACCAGGGCGAGACCGAGGTAGGAGTAGACGCAGTACCGGTCCACGTACCACGGGTGCACAAAAGAGATCGCCATGAGGAGCAGGCTCGGCAGCACCAGCACCGGCAGGGCGAGCGCAGCGAGCAGCCGCTGCCCATGCGGGTATCCCCCCTTGCCGGATGGCCCGTATCGCTTCTGGGCGCCTCCGAACGCGAAGCGTGCGCAGCCCGCACCGAGCACGACGACCCCAAGGAAAAGGAGCCACTCCCCGACGCTCGGGCGGTTGAGCCAGCCCAACTGCTCACTGGACTGCCCAAGACTGAATACCGCCAAGGGGAGCAGGCCGATCGTGGCCACGGTCGCCGTGATCGCCCAGTGACGAACGAGCGTGCGCGGAGCTCTGATAAGCCGGAGGGTCACGGCATGTGCGAGAAGGACCAGAATCGCGAACTCGTGGAGCAGGGCTGCGAGCAGCGCGACCGACCCGTAGAGCAGCCAGTCGCGGGCACGGTCGTGGGTCAGTGCGCGGTCGAACGCGAGGAGTGTGCCGGCGACCGCTGCCGTGACAAGGGCGTAGGAGCGGCCTTCTTGGGCGTACTGCTGGACGATCGGTACGAGGGTGAAGGTGAGGCCCGCCAAGAAGCCAGTGAGCACATCAGCATGGCGGGTGGCGATGGCGCCGACGAGCCAGGTGGCAAGCGCGATCGCGAGGACCGACGGAAGGCGAAGAGCAACCAGGCCGCCGTCCCACAGGCTGAACACCGCGTGCATCAGGACGTAGTAGAGGCCGTGGACGGCATCGATATGAGACAAAGCCCGCGCCATGTCGCTCATGGAGCGATGGGCCATCTGGTATGTGACGGACTCGTCGCGCCACATGCTGTCCTGACGGGATAAGCCCCAGAGACCGAGCCCTAACGAAATCAGCGCGGGGACGACCGGCGTGAGACGTCTGTAGCGGGAGCCCGCGGGGTCGATACGAGCAGAGGAGCCCTTGCGGGCGGTACGGGGCGACGGGACCAGGTCGCCCCGGCGCCTGTCTGATCCGGCTGGAGGTTCTCGGGTTTCGCGTGAACTTGTTGATTCGCTGAAGGAACCGTTGTTGCGCACGTCATCTCCTCTACAGAGCCCAGGGCACGAGCTCGTGCGGGAGGGCGTCTGCGAGTACGGATTCGAGGTCGAGCGGGAGAACGCGGGCGGATTCGTCCAGCCCGAGGATGGAGCGGGTCGGCCGTATGCGGCCGCCCCGCCCTCACGGGGTCCGGGGCATGCGGGCGCCATGGTCAGCCCTATGCGGTGACGAGCCGGCGGTAGCCGCGCCCGACGTTCTCTGGAAGGTGCGATGGAGTCCAGCAAGATTTCCCCCCGTGAGTCGTGACGACTATGCCTCTGTCTCCTTCCAGCCAGGGAGGGCATCCAGCAGAATGGCGAATAGTTGCCTGCCCCATCGAATTCCTTTGACAAAAGGTCAACGACGCATCGGTGTGGTGTCTACGGTGGGGGCAGAGCGGCCTGTGGAGGATCAACGCCCGGGCAGGCCTGGCGCATCACGACTGCCCCGACCGCCATGTCCCTGTGTGACACCGGCCTGCGGATGTAAGAACGCAGATCAGGTGGACAGGGCCATGGCTATCGCCGCGGCGAGGCTCGCAAGAGCGGAAACCAGGACTCGGCGCGGAGCGATTTGGTGCGAGAGCTCACGAGCTCGCTGCTGGCGAATCTCTATGCCTGCATCGTCCGGCAGTGTGCGGGCCGATGCCGCGAACTTGGAGATCAGGCGGACGCTGAGCACCACGGCCAGTACCGTGCCGATGAGCGTCCACCCCAGCAGCGCCGTTACGACATGCTGTCCGGTCACCGCGTCATCCCGCCCGCCATCAACGTGTTTGCCCTACTCGCCCATCCGTAAGCAGGGTATAGCCAGTTGGAAACCAGGGCAGACCGCTCCAGAGCGGCCGAACGCCGCAATCCCTCCGCGCGCACAGGCGCATCACTGCACGAGCGAGTGCCTGCCGAATCATCCGCTAGCACTGTCGGAGTGCGTGGTCAGGCAAGGTGGAGGCGTGCCGGGACGCCGGGCGCGCTGCGGTAGGGCTGGAAGCGGGGGAGGAGGGCTTCGACGAGGCTGGTGCAGCGGGGCGCTCCGATACGGCGGGCCAGGAGGCGGGCCTGGGTGGTGGCGGCCGCGGCGGGTTCGGGTTCCTTCTGGTCGAGGTGGCTGGCGGCCTGGTCGGTGAGGAACATGCCGCGGTTCTGGTCGCGGTCGGCGGGAAGGAGCTGTTCGCCTTCGGCGATGAGCTGGTGGTCCGCAGGGAAACCGGCCCAGGCCTCACCCAACTGGGCGGCAGCGTTCACCGCAGAAACGATCAGCTTAAGGTGGCCTGCACCGGCCGGTTCGCGCGCCAATGCTCCCCTACGGCTTCATTCAATGGCGGAGGCTCGGCCCCGGCAACTGCTCAATGGGATCAGGACGACCGAAGGCCGCTCGGCGGGCAAGTGGGACGAACAAGCCTTCCTGACCAGGCGCAAGAGGCGCCAAGAGCCCCTAGGAGACACGTGGTTCTCGTGGATCTCTTGGTGGCCACGACGCACCCCGAGGACGGAGGAACCCGTATGAGTGACGGAATCGCCTGGATCGGTACGCACAGCACGGCAGGCAGTTCAGCCGCCCTTCCCGGCATGCTCGGGGGGATATCCCTTACGTGCGCACGCGGCATCGGCGCGGACGAGTTACTCATCGCGCTGGGTGCCGATCTCGACGAGCTCGCCGACCGAACGCCCTGCAGGGATCTCCTCGTGCCTGCGAGACGACCGGGCGACCGGTCACCGCACGTCAATCGCGCGATGTACGGGACGTGCGGCGAGTGGGTGTATGTCCTGGAGGACTGGGGCACGGCGACATGGGCCACTGGCTACCAGAAGGTGGAGTCGATGCGGCCCGCCCCGGACGAGGAGATCGTCTGCGTGACCTTGAACGCCTGGAGTCCCCCGCAGAGGATCATCCATGCGCCGGGCGACGGAAGCGCCCGTCAGGCCGAGTTCGGACAGGACACCGGGCAGGGCTCGGCACTGGATGCGGCCCTCCACGCTACAGGTGCTGTGTTCCCCTCCATCGCGGAAGTGGGTGAGGCCGCCGCCACGGCGCATTTCGAGGAGCACGGGCCCCGGCTTCCCGAATCGGTGTTCACCGCCGTGGGCGACTACTGCGACCTGTCCATCGATCGAACAGCCGTGGAAGCGGGGGACCTTCCCGCGGTCCTGATTCCCATGATCTGACCTACGCCTGTCAGTGGTGGTTCCACCCCGGCCGTGCGAGAGCTGGGGGACGTGGACGGCATCCGGACCCTGCGGACCGGCACACCGCAGGCTCTGACCCCGGGGCTGTCGCAGCGACCTCGAACGAGGCCTCGCCCTCCGAGCCGTCGAGGCGCAGAAGGCGTCGGCCTCGTCACCGGCCGCGCCGCCCGCCTTGCCTTCCACCGCCCCGGCCGGGTGGTTGCTCACCGCCGCCCACCCGGCCGAACCGCACAAAGGCCACCCAGGGATCGAGACCGTCGAACTCCCCTGAGGTCAGCTTTGGATCCCAACTCGACGTTTAGTCGGTCGCCTTGGCGGCCTGGACTATCAGGTTCTCGACCCGGCCGGGGTGGGAGAGCATGACCAGGTGGGACGCGTCGTCGACCACGACGGTGTGAGCGCCGGCCCGGCGGGCCATGAACTTCTCGGTCGCGGCCGGGATCGCCCGGTCGGCCCCGGCGACCAGGTACCAGGACGGGATCGTCTTCCAGGCCGGTACACCGCTCGGTGCCTGGAGGGCCGCCAGGTCCACCGGGCGCTGCTGGGCGGCCAGCAACTCCGCTTCGGATCCTCGCAAGTCGGCCGCCATGACGGTGCGGAACTTCGCCGGATCGACGTATCCGTCCGCTCCGCCGCCGGCGACCGCGTAGGGCCGGACGACGAGCGCCTCGCCGAGTTGGCTTCCGGGGTTGAGACCGACCAGCGCCAGGCCGCTCTCTCCCTGATCGGGAGCGAAGGCCGCGACGTACACCAGGGCCTTGACGTTGGCGTGCCCGACCGCGGCGTTGGTGATCACCTCACCGCCGTACGAGTGGCCGACCAACACCACCGGCCCGGGGATGGAGTCGAGGAGGCTGCTGACATAGGTGGCGTCGGAGTCCAGGCCCCGCAGCGGTTGGCCGCGGCGATGACCGGATAGCCGCCGTGCCGGAGCCGGGCGACGACCCCGCTCCAGCCGGACGAGTCGGCGAAGGCACCGTGTACCAGGACGACGGTGGGCTTGGGCGTGTGCCGGGACTGCGCGGCCACCGCCGATGGAGCCGGTGCCGAGGGGACCGAGGATGCCGAGGACGCTGGGGAGACGGCCGGCACGGTCAGGACGGCGACGGCCAAGGCGGCCGGGATGGCCACGCGTCGGTGGAACCAGCGGTTTCCGTGCGGTGGGACTGACGGGGTTCCGGGCATGACGAAGTCCTTCTCTTGGTAGGGCCGCCGGCAGATCTGGGGCCGTGCGCGGCCGGCGGGATCGCACGTCGCAGGGCGACGGTGGTCAGACGGTCGGCGGCGGGCCCGCGACGCTCACGCGGAAGGACTCCGCTGAGGCGAGGATGTTCCCGATGTCGAAGGCGGGAGCCACGTCGTCGAGGCGGGTGGCGGGAGTGCCGTTCGCGCTGAACCACTCCTCGACCCGCGCCCCGATCCCCGCCCGCAGCGACTGGTGGACGGGCCACCGCCGTGCCGACTCGTCGCCCAGCACCTGAAGCGGTACCTCCGCCAGGACGGTGCGCACGTAGAGGGGATGCCCCTTCGTGTAGCCGTGCAGCCGTGTCGCCAACTCCGGTGTCACCCGCACCGCCAACAGCCGCAAGCGGGCACGATGAACGTGAGGTCTTTGTCGGGCGGCGGTCCGAGTCCGAGCGGCTCGCGGCGTGTGTGGACAAGGTGCGCGGCGGTGAGGCGTGGCTGGCGGTCCCGGCTCGTTGTAGTCGCTGAAGGTCGTCGACTCGGGCGCCGAGCCGCCGGTGGTGGTCACCCTGAGGATGTAAGGCTTCCCCTCGGAGGCCACGTACATCGTCAGAGTCTTACCGTCCGACTCCTTGGTGAGCTTCACCGCCGATGTGCCGTCGACCGAGGCGCTTCCGCCCTTGGACATGCCCTTGCGCTCGGACTTGTCCTCGTCCAGCGCCTCCAGCAAGCCCTGCTTGTCGCACAGCCCGGTCAACTGGTCGTCCCCGGCGGGCATCTTCACCCACTTGCCTGCGACCTTGGGCACGATCTTGTCCGCGTCACCCTGCTGCTTGAGACTGCTGCGCCAGTACTTCTCGTCGCCCTTGAGGTACAGCGTTGCCCCTTGTGTCGGACCTGGGCGGTCGCAGCACCGGCCTCGCCGGGCGCCGTTACAACGACAAGGCGGTGGCCAGAGCCCTGCGCGCTGCGGGCCAGTCCGGCCACCTGGTCGGCGCCCGCATCGCCGTCGGTGCCGTCCCGGCCGCCGCCAGGATGTGATGTGGCGAGCGGTTGATCTGTGGGATGGGTGGGGTAGAACAGGTGTCGGGTGTCCTCCGGTGACGGAGGTGCGCCTGTCACAGCTCAGCCGGGGCAGACTCGGCGCTCTTTCGAAGGACAGCAGTATGGCCAGCGGCACCGTGAAGTGGTTCAACTCCGAAAAAGGCTTCGGCTTCATCGAGCAGGAGGGCGGCGGCCCGGACGTCTTCGCCCACTACTCCAACATCTCCGGCAACGGCTACCGCGAGTTGAACGAGGGCGAGCACGTCACGTTCGACGTCACCCAGGGCCAGAAGGGTCCCCAGGCCGAGAACATCGTTCGCGGCTGACCCACGCCGTCTGCGGACGCCCGAGGCCTTCAAAAGCCACGGGTGCCCATCGCGTGAGGAGGGGCTCGGCGCAGTCGGGCCCTCCGCCGTTCTTGCGTTGGGCCTAGGAGTTCCTAGCCCTGGTCGGGAGGGCGGCGGCCGCGGCGCCAGGGGCAGTTACCGACCTGGCCGAGATCAGGCAACGCGTCCCGAGCAGCAGACAGAAGCTTGGCAGCCTCGGCAGCGAGCGCAGGAGGCGACGTGTGAGGATGCCAGGATGTCTCGACGATCACGCATAGTGTCATGGGCTGCTGCAGCGGCTCTGGCTATCGCCCTGCTCAGTCTGCTCCTCTCCGCCCGGGACGACGAGAGCGGCTCCGAGTCCTTCCCGGCCAATACCCAGGCCACGTCGCCGGCGGTGGCCCGCACAGCGCGTGGACATCTTCAACTGTCCCGCCCATCAGGCAAGGACAAGATGGTGCGGATGACGGTGGACGGCATCCTGCGCGGACAGCACTACAACTCCGTCTCAGGCACCCTGGACTTCCTGAACAGCGCGGGCCAGGTCGTCGACCGCGTTCCGTTCCACGACCGGGGTCTGGCCGAAGGGTCGATACAGAGCTCGACGAACGAGCTCAGGCCGCATCAGCGCGTCGACGACGTGACCTCGGTCAAGCTCGGACCGGGCCTGAAGTTCTCGCAGTGGC
Organism: Streptomyces sp. NPDC048643; assembly: GCF_040650615.1. Classification (NCBI taxonomy): domain Bacteria; kingdom Bacillati; phylum Actinomycetota; class Actinomycetes; order Kitasatosporales; family Streptomycetaceae; genus Streptomyces; species Streptomyces sp. NPDC048643. The sequence continues at coordinate 19,348 of NZ_JBEZHO010000070.1, read as the reverse complement.
GCAACAAACCGTAGAGCCGTAGCACGACCGAGAACAGACTGAACTGCGAGGCCAGAACTGAGCGCGGTTCGGCGGCGCTCGCATGTCTGTGCAGACCCTGGAGTAGCACGTAAGGGCTTGGCACTGTGTGGGCAGCCGGGTCCCGCCAGAGCCTCACGGGACCGGGCTGCGGCCTACGAGGGATAACACAATGAAGCGGCAGGGGTGTGGCGCCCGCACCCGCCAGGCGAACAGGTCGTTCTCCTGACCGGTGAGGCCGTCGCCGTTGGTTGTGTTGGACGCGAGGGGATCCGCCCGCCTCTGCGCTGTACCGTCTTCGGAGACGATCACCGGGAGGGGCGGGATGGCCAATGGCCTCAAGTTCAGCTGGGAACTGAGCGGCAGTGGCTGGGCGACGTGCCGCATCAAGGACGGCTCTTCGGAGCGGAAGGACATCGTCAGCTACTGCACGGATGCTCTTGCCGACTTGCTTCACGGTGTGGCGGGTCTGTACGGCCCCACATCTGTCCAGCGCTTCTCCTTTGACCTGGAACCGGCTGAAGTTAGGTGGGTCCTGCGAGGCCGGGGTTCGGATGTTGATCTGTCGATCCACCGCTTCCCTGACATGTCCGCGAGCTTCGATGCGCCCGACCAGGACGGCACCCTCGTCTGGGGCTCCACACAGCCGCGAGGCCTTCTCGGACACGTCGTCCTGGAGGCCGCTCAGTCAGTGCTGGAGGTTCACGGCGAGGACGGCTATCTGACGAAGTGGGTTCAGTACCCTTTTCCCGTCGCTGCACTGCAAGACCTCCGCCGGTTCCACCTCCAGCACGACAGGTGTGAACTGCAGCATGCCGTGACCATTTCATAGGACGTTGGACGCTTCCCCGGCCAGGTGCGCTCGACAACAGACCCCAGCCGCATAGTTACCTTTATCGACGACAGCGCAATACGTCGAGCTGTCGGTGAGCGATCAGGCAGCAGGCGAGTCTGAGGAAGGTTCGGGGATGTCAGCTCGCCGTTCCCACCGGATACGCAGGTGCCGGTACGCGCAGCCACGCGAAACTCCACTCCGCAACCCACCGATAGGTGCCTTGGCCGGTGTCGTGCAGGGTGCCGCGGCGGGCGATCGCGGGCACGATGTCGCGTGGGTCGTGATCAGCTCAAGGATCACGGTGAAGGGGAACGCGACGAACGTGTAACAAGGTGCCGTTGTAACGCACTTGTGTGATCGCCTCCCCGGCATACTGCGCGTTCCGGGGAGTGCACGTACGCGTGTACGAAAGCTCTCCCGGCCGGGTGACTAGGGGAATGTCGCCTGGTACTTCCACGAGGGGGAGTTTTGCGCAGACAAGTGAAAAAGGCATGCGCGGTCACGATCGCCACGGCGGCCGCCGTGGCCCTGGCGGCGGGCATGACCAGCCCGGCGTCGGCGAAAGCCGAGCAGGCGAGTGCCCCGAAGGCTCAACTCACGTCCAATCACCGCCTCACCCTGATCACCGGTGACCGCGTCGTGCTCGACTCCAAGGCCCGGGTCGTCGGCTTGGAGCCCGCCAAGGGCCGCGAGCACATACCCGTCCAGACCCGCAGGGCCGACGGACACACCTACGTCATACCGGCCGACGTCGCCCGTCTGGTCGCGAAGGGTAAGCTCGACCAGCGCCTGTTCGACGTCACCGAACTCGACAAGGCCGCCACCCGCAAGTCCCAGAAGCGCGGTCTGAAGGTCATCGTCGGCTACAGCGGCGCCGCCTCGGCCACCAAGGCCGACGTCCGGGACGCGGGCAAGCTCCGCGTGAACCTCAAGTCCCTGAACGCGGACGCCATTCAGGCGCCGAAGCAGGACGCGCCCGAGCTGTGGGACGCGGTCACCAACGGCGACAGGACGGCCTCCGGCATCGCGCACGTCTGGCTCGACGGTGTCCGCAAGGCCAGCCTGGACAAGTCCGTGCCGCAGATCGGCGCCCCCACCGCGTGGGCGGCAGGCTACGACGGCAAGGGCGTCAAGATCGCCGTCCTGGACACCGGCATCGACGCGACCCACCCGGACCTCAAGGACCAGGTGATCGCGGCCAAGAACTTCTCCACCTCCGCCGACGCGACCGACAAGTTCGGCCACGGCACGCACGTCGCCTCCATCGCCGCCGGCACCGGCGCGAAGTCGGGCGGCAAGTACAAGGGCGTGGCGCCGGGTGCGAAGCTGCTCAACGGCAAGGTCCTTGGCGACGACGGTTCCGGCGACGACTCGCAGATCCTCGCGGGCATGGAGTGGGCGGCCGAGCAGGGCGCCGACATCGTCAACCTCAGCCTCGGCGGCGGCGACACCCCGGAGATCGACCCGCTGGAAGCCGAGGTCAACAAGCTCTCGGAGACCAAGGGCATCCTGTTCGCCATCGCCGCCGGCAACGACGGCGACTTCGGCGAGCAGACCGTCGGCTCCCCGGGCAGCGCGGCCGCGGCCCTGACCGTCGGCGCGGTCGACGACAAGGACAAGCTGGCCTCCTTCTCCAGCCGCGGTCCCGGCCTCGACGGGCAGATCAAGCCCGACGTGACCGCGCCCGGCGTGGACATCACCGCGGCGGCCGCCCCGGGCAGCCTCATCGATCAGGAGGTCGGGGAGAAGCCGCCGGGCTACCTCACGATCTCCGGCACGTCGATGGCGACCCCGCACGTGGCGGGCGCGGCGGCGATCCTCAAGCAGGAGCACCCGGACTGGACGTACGCCGACCTGAAGGGCGCGCTGACCGGCTCCGCGAAGGGCGGCAAGTACACGCCGTTCGAGCAGGGTTCGGGCCGCATCCAGGTCGACAAGGCCATCAAGCAGTCCGTGGTCGCCGACCCCTCGTCGGTGAGCTTCGGACTCCAGCAGTGGCCGCACACCGACGACACGCCGGCCGCCAAGCAGCTGACGTACCGCAACCTCGGTACCAAGGACGTGACGCTGAAGCTGGCGGTGGCCGCCACCAACCCGAAGGGGCAGGCCGCTCCGGCCGGCTTCTTCAAGCTCGGCGCCACCACGGTGACGGTCCCGGCGGGCGGCAAGGCCTCCGTCGACCTGACCGTCAACACCAAACTGGGCGGCACCACCGACGGCGCGTACTCCGCGTACGTGACCGCGACGGGCGCCGGCCAGAGTGTGCGCACGGCTGCCGCGGTGCAGCGCGAGGTGGAGTCCTACGACGTCACGCTGAAGTTCCTCGACCGTGAGGGCAAGCCGGCGCAGTACTACAGCACCGACCTGTTCGGCCTCACCGGTCTCGGCAAGGAGAAGTTCTACTCTCCGTACGACCCCGACGGCACCGTCACCGTCCGCGTGCCCCGCGGCGGCTACATCCTCAACTCCAGCCTGTACGTGGACCCGGAGGACTTCAGCAAGGGTGCCGACTGGCTGGCCCGTCCGAAGCTGAGCGTCACCAGGAACACGACGCTCACGTTGGACGCGCGCATCGCCAAGCCGGTCGACATCACGGTGCCGGACACGGCCGCCAAGTCGGAGTTCGCGTCACCGTCGTACGCGATCGACTCGCCCGACATGGGGATCAGCTTCGGCTGGTTCCTGGACACGTACGCCAACTTCCGTACGGCGCACCTCGGTCCGCAGATCACCGACGGCTCGCTGAGCCAGCAGTGGGACAGCCACTGGAGCAGCGGCGCCGCCAAGGAGTACGACACCACGACCGGCGCCGTGGTCAAGCAGCTCGCCACCGGCTACACCAAGCACTACAAGGCGAGCGACTTCGCCAAGGTGAAGGTCGGCATGGGCTCCGGCGCGAGCGGCAAGAAGGGCTCGGTGGCCGCGGCCGGCTGGCTGCCCGGCAGCTCCGGCTCGTCCTCCATAGGCATCTCGCAGAACCTGCCCGGCACGCGGACGCTCTACCTGTCCACGTCCGGCGGCGTGAAGTGGGACCTGGACTTCGACCAGTCGGGCGGTGTCGACGAGGACGGCTTCCCGATCTCCGAGGCGTTCTACACGCTCGGCGGCTCGCAGACCTTCAAGGCGGGCCAGACCTATTCCAAGACGTTCAACACGGCCGTGTTCGGACCGCACCTCAACGCCGACTTCGGCGTCTACCGCGACGGCAACAGCATCTCCGGCTACCTCCCGCTGTTCGCCGACGGCAAGTCCCACGCGGGTTCCTCCGCCTTCACCTCGGTCACCTCGACCCTGTACCGCAACGGCACCAAGGTCGGCTCCAACGACGACCCGCTCTTCGGTGAGAAGGAGTTCAAGGTCCCCTCGGGCGACGCCGATTACAAGCTGACCACGTCGGTCAAGCGCAGCGTCAAGATCGCGTCGGCCTCCACCCGCGTCGACACGAGCTTCACGTTCCGCTCGAAGAAGACAGCGGACCCGGTGAAGCTGCCCGTCTCCGTCGCCCGCTTCGCGGCGACCACCGGCCTGGACAACCGGGTCGAGGCCGGCAAGACGGTCACGTTCCCGGTCGTCGTCGAGGGCGCAGCCAAGGGCAGCAACCTCAAGTCGCTCGCGGTGTACGTGTCCTACGACTACGGCCAGACCTGGAAGAAGGCCACCGTGGTCAACGGCAAGATCAAGGTCAAGAACCCGGCGAAGGGGAAGGCCATCTCCTTCCACGCGAAGATCGCCGACAAGAAGGGCAACAAGTCGACGGTCTCGATCTACAACGCGTACTACGGCAAGTAGAACCACGGCGGGCCCCTCATCGCAGTTCGCAGCATGTCCCGGCAGTACGCCGGGCAGCGGGCAGCCCGGCCCCGCCAGAGCGTTACGGGACCGGGCTGGAACTGGGGAACCTGCAGCCGGACGGTCCCGGAACCTCAGGTTGCGCGCAGCCTAGATCGCTTGAGCAGGCTGCCGCGGCTATCAATGATCTGTAGATGTTTTGGCAGTTCAAGAGGGTGATGCGGGTTCGCGCAAGTGCATAGGTAGTGCGTCAGGCCGGGGTGCTTCATACCCCGGCCTGACGTCGTTGCGGTTGAGGCGCTGGCTCAGGTGAGGTGGTCGAGGAACCCGGTGATGACGGCGCGGAGGACGCCGGAGACGGCACCGCGCAGGGCTGCTCCGCCACGGTTCGAGAGCTGCCAGAAGCGCTCCTTCGACCTGGTCCTGCGTGACGTCAGGGGCACCACCAGCCTGGGGCGCCTCAAGTTCGACCAGTAGTGGGTTCTCGGTTTCGCCTACGACGGCAGCCGGCGAGTCGACTACCTCGCCAGTATCGAAAACATCATCGTCCAGCCTCTCCCCACCGAGGACGCCACGAAGTGGCGGCTCGGCCAGCACTTCCGCCAGAACATCAACGCCTCCATGAGCGACCCGGACCCCCAGGTCACCGCGCCGCAGACCACCGAACGCGACGAGCTGCTCGGCGTCTGGGACAGCCCGCCGCACTGGAACCTCTCCTACACGTCCCCGGACAAGGGCTCCCTGTAACGACCAAGGCAACCAGCAAAAGGTCTTCTCGACCGTCTCAATGGACCTCAGCGCGAGCTCTCCCAACGCCGCGCCCTTCACCGAAGGCGGAAGCGTCTATACCTCCTGCGTCCGCTACGACTACGCCGGAAAGATCGCCGGCAAGTTCCTGGGCACCGTCTTTACCCAGGCCCGGGTGGAACTCGTGCTGAGTCAAAAGGATCCAGCGGTCAACGAGAGCGCGCTGCACATCTACGACGCCCTCAACCGACCGGAACGTACTTTCCCTCCTGGCCGGGCAAGACCGTCCCGGGCGTGAAGGAGCCCGCTGGTCGACAGGGAGAAGCAGAAGAAGAACCGGGCCCGATCGATCAAGGAATGCGAGAAGGCGTGGGGGGGGGGACTACAAGGGAACGGATCTTCAGTGCGACGAGTACCCGTACGCCTCCACCAAGGAGGGCTCGACCAAGGGTGACAACCGGTTCTCCGTCCGGCTGATCGACGGCACCGACAATGAGACCGGCGGTCGCAGGCTCGACCAGATGTACACCCTCAACCGGATCCTCGACGGCGACGCCTTCTACATGAAGATCACCGTCTAGCAGAAGGGCAGCGGCAGCATGGCGCTCCTGGCCGAATACAGGTGCAAGGCCACACCCGGCCGCCGCGTCGTGGAGATCTACGACGCGGACGCCTATCTCAGTGACGCCGCCGCCATGGCCGCCGCCCGCACCCAGGTGGTAGCCGGCAACGGCTACCACCTGTACATCCAAAGCCTGCAGCCCGACGTCGACCTCGAGGTCGCCATCCGGCTCTGGGACAGCCCTCCCCCTCCTCCTGCCGGAGCCGAGGGCTCGGTTCCCGTCAGCATCGAGTCGGAGACGGCGATTCTCGTGGTGAACCAACCGGAATACGGCCCCGCCGGGGAAATGTCCCTCCCCCGCTCGGGTGTCTACACCGGACACGCCTGGTGGGAGAACCGCCAGGCGACCGGGGACTACTACCAGACCACTCTCGACCGCCCCACCGACGACACCTTCGAAGACGACCTCACCGAGGCATGGAACAACCCCCCAGTGACCGAGCGCTACGTCTTGGACCTCGCCTACAGCCGTGCCTCGGAACCCAGTGGCAACGACGAGCCGTAAACCCCGGACACTGAAGGAAGACCACCGCGGGGCCGTCGTCAACGGTCCCGGAGTGATCCAACCACCTCGAAGATCATTCTGTTAGGAGTTCTTTAGGCGGGATGACGCAGCCGAGGTCCAGGGATCTTCCTGGGCGTCGGCAGGCTAGGCCTTTTTGGAAGGAGTGAGTGGAGTTTTGAGTGCGTGATGTGTCGTTTCGTCGCCCTGTCGAGAGCGTCGGCCGTCGGGCGGTGACCGGGCCGAAGCCGCAGTGGAAAGATCTCTTCCTGGCTCCCGCGTACACCGCCGACGCCGCCGCTGAGGAAGAGTTCATCGAGGAGCCCGCGGTGAACTGGTCGCAGGTGTCGTCGATTCCTCAGCGTCGGCGACCTGTTGGCCGCCGCGTTGCTGGTCGAGCAGCCTGATCCGCACTACTGGATCGATGCGTAGGACGGAGGCTGCCGTGAGAAGCGAGAGCATGTATGCAGAACGATTTCTCGGGGAGTTTCAGGAACTTGATCATGGTCGCGACGACGGGTCTTCGCTGAGGGCCTGCGCGCACCAGGAGGGTGCTGCCGATGAAGCGGCTCTTGTCCGGTATTTGAGGGCTGGCTCGGTTCTGGCAGCGACAACCTCGCTAGTCCGCGATGTGCTCAGTCCGACGAACGAGCTGATCGGTAGCCTGCACGTCCTGACTGACGGCGAGTGGTTCTGGTACACGGACCTGGCGCACTATGTGGAGCGCTACCACGTTTCCTTGGATGTCGAATTCGTCGACCACGCTCGCGGCCGCGGGTGGACACCGCCTCAGCTGAGCGAAGCTGATCTTGTTCCATCACCGAGGCCATCTTCCCGGACGACGCTCCATCCGCTGTTTGTGACGGGGAGGGGGGAGGTTCCGCGGGGGTAGAGGCTGGGGTTATGGGTTCGCGCGGTGGCCTGCGTTTCCGCGGCAACTCTCATCGGGCACGGCCGCAGTGATGCTGAGCGAGAGGGCCTGGCTATCCCCAGCAGCGGCCTACCCACCATCCAGCGTCGGGTGAGGCGAAGGGGTCGGGCCAGGTTTTGGCGATGTAGAGATCGTCGAAGGGTTTCACCAGACGCCGTAGCTCACGCGCCGCTTGTGGCGCGAGAGCGTGCATGGCGGCTTCCAGAACTCCCCGCTCATCGGTCGCGTAGTAGGGGCTGCACAAAGGGCAACCACAACCGCCGGAAAGGCCAAGACTGGGGCGGTGGGCTGTTCGCGACCACTGCTGCAAGGCCTGGGCTATCGCCCCAGGCCAGAACCGATCGCGCTCAAGACGGGAGATCGCTCCGGCAAGCTTGCCGGAGCCCCGCGGCATCCCCGGAGCTGGTACTTCATCCAGCTGCCGCCTCGGGTAGCGTCCGGCGGCGCGGACTTGGGACGGCCGATTACGCGGCATCGTCCATTCTGCGCCTGTTGTTCACGGGGTCAGCATGCCAGAACCAAAGGGCATCGCGCACTGGAGAAAGCACTCAAGGGGTCGTCGCACCTCGAGCGACGGGGCGAATGCCGCCCAGGTAGTTGAGATGCCGTCATCCCCGTGCATGTGGGGCGCGCCCTGGATCCACTGCTGCCACAGCCGCCTTCTGGAGGAAATGGCTGGCACGGTCGCTGTGCAGGACGGAGTCGGTGTATGCAAGGGCGCCCATGGCTGTCGGCTAGTGACAGGTCCTGGTGCTCCCCGAAGCCGCACCTGCCGAGCCCGAGCCCGCACGCGCACCCGCCCCGGCGTCCGCTCGCCCCCCGGCGGCCTCACCTTCTCAGACCCGGACCGCCATATCTGAGCGCTACCACCACGGGGTGCGCCACGTCCAGGACCAGCCCACTACCTAGCCTCACCGCCCGGTGTGCCAGCGCCTCCACCTGGACAGTGGTCGTAGCCGGTCCGGCTCCCGCCTCGGATACCGTATTCCTCTACGGGGTGCCATAACGGATGTGACGCCCCCCACCCGGAGGTAGTCAGCGTATGAGTTCAAAGCGCAGCAAGAATCCAGCCCTGCCCGTACTTGACGACGCATTCCGACTCGCGTCGGTCAAGGACGCCGAAGAGTCCACCCGTGACTTGGCCGCGCGGCTGGCCACCACCGAGCTGCGCCGCGTTTCCCACCCGGGCCGGGTCACCTGGGAGCCCACCGATCAGGCCGAGCCCGTACCGGTCCCGCCGACGGTGGTCGACGGTGACGGGGACCTGTGGCTGCGGGACCGGGGCACTGGCACCTGGACCATGCCCGAGTTCAACCCGAAGGAGTTCCCGGCCCGCTGTGGCGAGGTTCTGACGTGGAACCAGCTTGCCCGCGAGTTCGGCCCGCTTACCGCACTGGCCGACGACCGCCGCATCGGCGGCGGCCGGCGCTGACCGCGCAGCCTTCTGGGATGACCGCGCCCTGAAGCGCCCGTTAGGGGTAGCTGGGAGCTCCGGCTCACCGCCGAGCTCGACGATGGCGGTGAGCCGGTGAGCCGGTGAGCCGGTGAGCCGGTGAGCCGGTGAGCAGGTGAGGGTGGTGGTCGGTCAGCGCTGGCGGTGGGTGGGCAACACCCGGGGAGGCACGTGGGTTCGCCCGGCTCTGCTGGTGTCAGTGGGCCATGGGAAGCATCCACCACGCACGATCCGGAACCCGACTGGGCTCCCCGACCCAATCGTGAACTGGCCGCTATCGCCCAACAGTTCGCACCAGACCACCGCGCACCGGCAGTCGCCATCGTCGAGCAGGCCACACAAGAGTTCTCCGATTTCGACGACACCATCATGGAACTCTGCCGCTGAATCCGGTCACCTGAGGCCGGAAGCGAGTCAGGCCAAGGAGAAAACCATGGCGCAGCCCTCGTGGATGAGCGCGGGCGAGTACTTCGCCAACGTTGGCCAACGCCCGGGCACCCTCGGCCTTGTCGGCGACGCCTACATGATCTGGGACGCTACGCGATCGTGGCAGCGAGGGTGCGACGGCTGGATCGTTTCCTGCGACCCGCCGCCGACCGCGTGAGCGCCCGGAATAGGTAGAGGAAGAGGCTGTGTCGAAAGAGCAACTGACCGTATGTGTCCCCGGGTGTGCTCAGAAGGACGTTTCCCGGGCCATCGACGCCGCCATGGCGCCGTACGACTACAACCGTGACGAGGGGGCCGGCGGCCCGGTCGTCGAGACGTGGTGGGACTACTGGAAGATCGACGGCCGGGGCTGCGAGTTTTCAGTAGCGCAAGGCTATGAGGCAGATCCTCGCCTTATCCGGGAGACCGAAACCCTCACTGGACAGCCGCGCAAGGTTCCGCCTTCACTCTGCGACGGCGGCCCGCGCGCCCTGTTGGACCTCGAGGGCCCTCGCGCGTGGGCGGCGGCCGATGAGCGCCGGGCCTTCGATGCCTGGCAGACGTTCTCCTCGGCGTACCCGCCCGCGTACCCCGCGGACCACTTCTGGGCCCGACACTTCGCCGATCCCGAGGGTTACCCCCAGGCGCAGGTGATCGAGGATTACCGCACCCAGCCGGTCATAGAGGCGCTCAGGGACCAGCCGGAATTGGAGGATCTGATCGGCGGTGACCCCCTCGCCCGCTACGCCTATGGCCTTGACACCCTCATTCGCGACGCCACAGATGGTGTGCTGGCCACGCAAGCCTTGTTGACCCTGGACGGTCAATGGCTCACCGTCTCTAGCGCCGAGCAGACGCGCTATTTCAACGACTACCTTGACGGGCTCGCGGCCGACATTCTGGTTGTTCGGGTGATGTATCACGGCTGAGCCAGCCGGGCCCGCAGCAGCGGTCTCGCCCGCCCGTAGTGCGGTGTCGGACGCCTGGTAGGTGGCGGCGGTGGGCAGGTGGGTGGTGGGCCCCTGACAGCCCGCATAGGCCACGCTGGCCGGTGACGACCGAATCCAGTCAGGGTTTTCCGGATTTCCGAAGTGCGCACTAAGTGGCGGTCTACGCCGGAACCTTCCACGTCCACGCCAGCGGCCCGTCCAGCACGGACCTTCGACCGGCTGATCCCAGCCGGTGGGGCGCGGAATCCGCACCGGACATGCGAGCCGCTGCTGCACTGATCGGCGCCTGCATCGAGAACTGCGCGCCGTGCCGGCGCTCCCTGTCCGGGAAGCTCCTCGAGGCGGAGCCGATCGTGCTGACGGTGACGATCGGTGTTGTCTTCGCCCTGCACACATCCCGGGGTGCCGACGCCCAGGACTTCGCGGCCCAGCCCGCCGAGGTCTTCCTCCTCGTCGACCGCGCCCGCGCGGCTGGGGACGACTTCCGGATCCCGCTGGCGACCGTCGAGCGGATGTCGCTCGCAGACCGTGCACAGCTCCTCGATGAGGCGCTGGAGCTGTGGGCCTCCTACGGCCGGCATTACCCCCACCTCATCCGCGACGAGAACCTCGCTTGCGGTCTTCTCTGGTCCAACACCCCTGTCGCCGCCGCCATGAACGCCCGCAGCAGTGGTCGCCCCGACCGTGCCGCGGGCGGTCGTCGAGACGGCGGCGCTCTCTCGGTCCGTCCAGCCCAGTCGCCCGGTCGCCGACCGTCTGTTCCCCGTCACCCCAGCAAGGAGAGCCAGGTCCCCATGAGCGAGCGTGCCCACCGCGGTGGATCCGGCTCCTACGGATCCGCCAAGGCCGCCGTTGGCTTCGTAGGTGATGACGAAGAGCGTTTGATGTCGAGTTTCGGCAGCGGATGTTGATCTAGCCGAGTGGAAATGTCATCGAGTTCTGAGAGCGCCAGCGTCGGCATGTCGACCCCTCGGTGCAGGTGCCCGAGGGCTGCGTGGGTGAAGCCGATATCGTCCTGGCATGACACATGAGTTCGATATGGTGCGGTCGCTCGCTGCGGGTGTTGAAGGCCGCAGGGGTGCCTGGGAGTTCATCCGCGGGTTCGTTGCGAACTGGTCGCAGGCGCTCGGTGATGACGACGGCTGGGGTGAGGCAGACCTTGTGGCCGCGGAGGAGAGGCTCGGCGTCCGGCTGCCGCTGGCGCTTCGAGAGGCGTATCTGTTGTTCGGCCGCCGCCGGGACCTGACCAGCAACCATGACGTCCTGCTCAGCCCGTCCGAGCTGTATGTGGACGAGGCCAAAGATGCACTGGTCTTCCGGCATGAGAACCAGGGGGCCGCTTCCTGGGGGATCCTCCTCGACACGCTGGTGGACGAAGACCCCGCCGTCTTCATCAGGGCCGACTTGGCTGACAAGGCTGCCGAACGGTGGGAGAGCTGGTTGGAGCGGCTGTCCCTGTGCTTCATTGAAATCGTGCTGTCGGAATCCGTCCAGGCCGATGGCGAGCTCTGCGACTTCCTGTGCGACTTCGACGACTACGGCGTCGAGGTGATGGAACAGAACTGCACTCGGCTGCCCTTCCCTGCCTATCCGATGGGCGAGGAAGAGCACAGCATCCGCTGGTTCCTCGGCCATGACGTGCTCCTGCGGGACGACGACGGCATGGCTCTCCTGGCCCGTGGCCGCACCAAAGCAGCCCTCGACGGAATACGTGACCTGCTCCCGGGCGATTGGCTGAACGACTCCCGGTAGATCATGTTCCGACCTTCTGCCAGCCGCCCGGCGCCGGCTGATCAGACTCGCTCGTTTGCGGGGGTCAGCCGACCGCAGCCTGCTGCTCTGCGCGGGCGCGGGTGGTGGCGAGGCGGTAGGAGTCGGTGCCGGTCTCGATGATGTTGCCGCCAAAGGTGAGGCGGTCGACGATGGCCGCGCAAAGACGCGGGTCGGTGAACGTCTTTGTCCAGCCATCTGGGGCTGGCACATGTTCCTTTTCGAGGATCGCTGCTGCCACCGGCCCGTATCCATCTCCTGCGGTCCTCGTTGGTCTTCACGGTGGTGCTCGGATTCTCCAGGTGCTGCCTTGATCGGTCAGGTGCGAGGAAGGTGTGCCGGTGACATCCCAGCTGCGTGTGATCGAGGGCGGTGCCGTCCTGCTGGAGCCGGTGACCGCGGATCCGTGGGAGTTCCAGGCCGACTGCGTCGAGGCGTTCGTCGCCTCGTGGCGGGCCCGCGGGTTCAGCCCGGTGACGGTCGAGAACGACATTGGCCTGCTGGAGCGAACGCTCACTGCGCTGGGCCGACCTGCGTGGGACGTCCCCCCGGAGGACATCGACCGCGTTGTCGGCGACCTGGCCCTCGCGGGCCGGGCGGCATCGACTCGGCGCGAGTATGTGCAGATCTTCAAGGGCTTCCACCGGTTCCTGCAGGTCCGCAAGGCCGTTGAGATTGAAGCGGGGTTCGGTGTCCGTTTGGTCTGCCCAGTCGATGAGTTCAATGCTTCCCGGCATGTCGGGGACGACTCCCCGGCTCAGCTGCCGCCGCCGACCCCGGAACGGGTGGCGGAGTTCTTCGACTTCCTCAAGGTCCGGATCGCCACCGCTCGCAAGTACGGACCTGCAGCCCGGGACTATGCGATGTTCCGGACCCTCTATCACGCCGGCCTGCGCTCGGAAGAGGCCTCTCTGTTGGACCGTCCCGACGCCCACTTCTCGCGGGGCCCGTTCGGAAAACTCCACGTGCGATTCGGCAAAGGCGCCCGCACCTCCGGCCCCAGGCCGCGCTGGGTGCCCATGCTGGACGGCCTCGACCTCGTTCTCCACTGGTTCCTCAACGATGTGCGGGGCAAGTTCCCAGACTCACCGGTGCTGTTCGCGGACGAATCCGGTGGCAGCCTGCACCGCGGGACGATCCGCAACCGCCTGCGCTATCTGATGGAACTCGAAGGACGCCCGGCCGTCGACCGGTTCAGCCCGCATGCCTTGCGGCGGGCGTGCGCGACCCACAACTACGAACGAGGCGTCGATCTCGTGGCGATCCAGCAACTCCTCGGTCACTGGACGGTCAGCTCGACCATGAGATACGTCCGGCCGTCCGCGACGTTCATCGAGGACGCCTATCGCCGCGCGGTGACCACCACGCTGGGTGAGCTCACCGCGGAGGAGGGCAGCCCCGCATGAAGATCCGATGGCGCCTGCGGATGGCCGCCGCCCAGCGTGAGGTGTGGACCGGCACCCAGTTGCAGCGACTTCTGGCTGAACGGGCCGGACTGCAGATGTCCTCCGCGTCGGTGTCCGCGCTGTTCACCAAGGAGCCCTCCCAGGTGAAGATGTCCACCCTGATCGCGTTGTGCACCGCGCTCGAATGCACCCCCAACGACCTGTTCGAGGTAGACACCACCCCCGTCGAGCGCCCTGCCGCCCCACCGCGGCCAGTCGCCGACCTGCCCAAGGCGGCCTCCGCCCGCGGCCGTTCGATGCCGCCGCTGTGACCCGGGGGCATCGTGGGCGTCAAACAGAGCGACTGCATCGGCTGCGGGGCTCCGGTCGGCTTCATTGACCGGCAGTACTGCTGTCGCTGCACGGCCCGGCAGAAAGAAGCGGCGGCCAGGGCCACTTGCCCCCGCTGCGGCCAGCAGCGCGTCCTCCAGGAGGACACCGGCCGGTGCATCACCTGCTCACGCGTGTGCACCGCCTGCGGTCACCCGGTCAGAGACAAGACAGCGACGTTGTGCCGGGACTGCTCGCGCAAGACGGAACGCGACGCCGCCAAGGCGCCCTGTCCTCGTTGCAGTCGGCCCGGCTATCTGCGCGAGGACACCGGCTGGTGCGGGCACTGCTCACGTCCCCGCCAGACCAAACAGCCGCCCCGGACCTGCCGTGAATGCGGCCGCGTGCGCCGGCATGCCGGGCTGGGACTGTGCTCAGCCTGCTGGCAGCGTCACCCCGACCGGTCCTTCGTCCGGGCCGAGAACCTGATCGCCGAACTCGGTGAACCCCCGGACTGGCTGCGGGACTTCGCCGCCGATTTCGCCGCCAAGTATTGCGTCAGTCGCGCCTGCGCGATGATCACTTCCCTGGGACGGCTTCTCCGGGATGACCACCCCAACCATCCGCAGGCTCTGCTCGAACGCTCTCGTCGTTCCGGACGTTCGATGGGCTCCCTCGCCCGCGCGCTGGAAACCTTCTTCACCGGTCACGGCATGGCCATGGCCACGGATCAGGCCGAGCGGCTTGCGGCCGGCCGCCGACAGCGCCGCATCGATGCCGTCCCCGAGACCCTGCGGCCGGTGGTGGAGGCATTCGCCGACTTCATGATGCGCTCGCGGGAGAGGGCCCGCCGTTCCGGAACACGACCTCGTAGCGATTCGACCGTCGAGGCGGCACTGGCCATCGTGCGTGACCTCGCCCGCTTGCTCGCCGGTGAGCGCGGCAAGCAGGACTGGGCGCTGACCGATGTCCACGACATCGAAGCCTTCCTCGGGGGCTCACCCAAGGCCCGAAAGCGTCGGCTGGTCGTGCTCGGGCAGTTCTTCCGTTTCGCGCGTTCCCGGAAGATCGTGCTCGTCGATCCCTCCCAGGGCCTGACCTCTCGAGGAGTGAGCGGCTTCACCGGAGCCACGCTGACACTCGACCAGCAGCGCGTACTGTTCCGTCGCTGGACCACTGGTCCGGCCGTTCATCCGCACGAGGCCCTGCTGGGCCTGCTCGCGCTGTTGCACGGCGCCTCAAGCCGCGAGGTCAAGATGCTGCAGACCACTGACCTCGACCCTCACGCCCGGACCATCCGGCTCGGCGACCGTCCGCATCCGGTTCCCTTGGATCCGGCGTCATGGGCAGTGTTGGAACGCTGTCTGGCCCATCGCGAAGCCCAGCGGACAGAGAATCCCCACGTCCTGGTCACCCGCCAGACGAAGTCCGGCCGGGGCCCGGCGTCCACCGCCTATGTCAGTCACGTCCTCGACGGCTGCGGCTTCCCGCCCCGCATGATCCGCTGCACTCGACTGCTTGACCTGGTCAACACCATGGACCCCAAACTCGTCGCCGCTGCGTTCGGCATGGATCCCGAGGCCACCCTGATCTATCTGTCTGATCGCGTCGACGAGACCCGCTTGTCAGGGTGGGAGACGACCAAGGACTGACCTCTGGTCAGAGTTCGTAGGGGTAGAGAGCGATTTTCTCGCGCTCGATGAAGAGCTCGACCCAGGTGCCGACAACACCTTCGGGCAGCTGATCGGCAAGATCCAACAAGATAGTAGTGCCGTCCAGGTCCAGCAGAGCGGCACCGTCCTCTGTGAGGCTCAACCGGCCCCGCAGCACAACGCAGTGCCCGCCAGTCCGGAGCCCAGGACCGATACCGGCAGCTGGCTTGACGTTCCGCCCCCAGACGATGTCCTCGTCGATAGTCCACTCGACGTGGTACTCACCAGGCTCTGCGGCCCGGTCCCCGCACCACCGGACTGCCGTGTGACCGAACGAGGTTCGGACATCGGCCAGCCAGGAGGTACCGGGAAACCTCGCGACCTTCACCAGTTCGATCAACACGGGTCGATCATGCAGCATCCGAGGCGCCACCGGAACCTGTGAGGTTTCGGCGCTGGCTGGCACAGGTTCGCCGGAACATGTGCGCTTTAGAGAAGGACTCGTTCGAGGCGATCGCCACGCTGTTCTTTTCCTCCCGCTCGGTCAGAACCTGGAAGAGGAGCTCGGCGCCACGCCGGTCGAGTTCCATGTAGCCGAGCTCATCGATGCACAAAAGATCAACGCAGCCGTAGCGGGCGATGGTCTTGGTCAGCTGCTTCTCGTCTGCAGCCTCGACAAGCTCGTTGACCAGCTTCGTCGCCAGGACGTATTTGACTCGGTAGCCGGCCATCGCGGCTTCGGTGCCGAGGGCGATCAGCAGGTGGGACTTGCCGGTGCCGGAGTCGCCGATCAGGCAGAGCGGCAGGCTCTTCTTGATCCATTCGCACTTGGCGAGGGTGTGGATCATGGCCGCGTCGATGTTGGGGTTGGCGTCGAGGTCGAACTTGCGCAGCGACTTGTCGCGGGGGAAACCTGCGGCCTTGATGCGGCGTTCGGAGCGGCGGCGGGCCCGGTCGTCGCACTCTGCGAGGAGGAGTTCGGCGAGGAAGCCGAGGTAGGACATCTGCTCGCGTTCGGCGGTCGCGACGAGTTCGGGGAACTGGGACCGGATGGGGGGGGGGGGGCAGCCGCAGCATCCTGCATGCCTGGTCGACCGCGGCGGTGGCGGCCTGCTCGGTGAGTCCTCGCTGGCGGGGGAAGGTCACAGTCGTTCTCCGCTTCACCACCGAGGTCGTCGAGGCCGTCGCCGCTGCGATCGGCGCGAACCGGACCGCGCTGCGTATCTCACCGGCGAACCCCTTCAACGACATCGTCGAGGACGAACACACCGCGATCTACCCCCTACTCCTGGAAGCCATCAACCCCCTGGGGCTGGCCTACCTCCACGTCATGGAGACCATGGCCCCCGACCTCACACCGGCCCTGCGCGAGCAGTGGAACGGCGTCTTCATGCTCAACCCCGTCACCCCCGGTTCGCGCACCGGCGTCGAGCAGCTGCCCCTCGTCCAGGACGGTGCGGCCGACATCCTCTCCTTCGGCCAGCTCTTCATGGCCAACCCCGACCTTCCCCATCGCCTCGCCGCCGGAGCTCCCCTCAACGAAGCCGACATGAGCAAGGCGTACGGCGGCGACGCCACCGGCTACACCGACTACCCCACCCTCGAGAACAGCTGAACCCAAGCGGAGCCGCCCTGAACGCTCGCCCATCTGCCCGCCCGCACACGCCTCCCAGAGTGCAGGCGGGCAGCTGGGCACCGTTCGCTTTCCCGGCGCATGGGCGGACGGTGAAGGTGACGCCCGCCGCGGTGGCGCGGCGGTGGAGCATCAGCACTCTCTGTGTCGACGACGCCGCTACCTCGAGGACGGTCCTCGACTTCAGCGACATCACGTTCATGGACTCCAGCGGAGTCACATCCTGGTCGCCGCCTTCCCCAGGGCACGCGCGGCCGGCGGATGGATCCGGATGGCCGCGCTGACCGAAGCCGTCCGGCAAGTCGTCGACATCGTCGGCCTCGACACAGTCATCCCCTGCTACCCCACGCTCCCCGAGGCCATCGCTGCCTGAGACAGGGGAGAGGGCGACCCGGGACTCAGGAGTCGGTTATTGCCCGGCCCCGGGAGCAGAAGCGGCCAAGGGCCCGAACCCTCATCGGGTTCGGGCCCTTGGCCGCTTCACGCCCACCTTCAGTTCTTCCTGCGGCGGGCGGCCAGCCACAGCACGGTGACGCCCGCGGCGGCGACCAGCAGCAGGGTGCGGTGCTCGCGTGCCAGCTGCGCAGACTGAGCGGTCTTCTGCTGAAGGGAGACGGGCGCCTTCTCTTCCCACATCCGTCCGGCCTGGGCGGCTGCGGCGCGGGCCTGTCCGGCTGCCTGCGCAGTCTTCTCCTTGACCGGGTCGGGCAGTTTGTCCTGGACCTGCGTGGTGGCCTGCGCGGCCTGCTCCTTCAGCTCGCCGGCCTTGGCGACTGCCTGCTCCTTCAACTGACCGGCCTTGTGCTGGGCGCGGGCTTTGACATCGGTCTTGTCCGCAAGGGCCTGAACCGTGTCGCCGAGTTCGTGGCGGGTGTGCTCGATCTGCTCGCGCAGCTGGGCCGGTGTGGGAGTGGAGTGCTGGTCGGCGGGCGTGTGGGTCATCGGTGTGCGCTCCTCTTGATCTCGGCCACGTCGGCCTTGACGTTCTCGATCGTGCTTTCGGGGGTGGGCGGAGAGGCCTTGGCAGCCTGCTTCTTGCCGCTGAGGGCCATGACCGCGGCGATCACGCCGAGGACGGCGGTGACGATGAGGGCTGCCGCCCAGAGCGGCAGTACGAGGTCGAGGGACGCAATCGCGGTGGCGACCAAGGCCTGGAGCATCAGGAATCCGGCGAGCGAGGCGCCGCCGAAGAGGCCGCCGCTCTTGCCGTAGCGCTTGCCCTTTTGCTTCATCTCCGCCTGCGCCAGCTTCATCTCACCGCGTACTAGCTCGGTCAGCTGCTGCGAGGCCTGCTGGACCAGCTTTCCCACCGGGGCGTGCCCCACGTCGTTCTGGTGAGGGTCCGGACTCGGATGGTGCGGTTGTGTACTCGGCATGCGATCACCTCCTGCTCTGTTCCTGCGGGCCGGGCCGCTGCGGCAGCCCGGCGTTTGGTGAGTAGCCGAGTACCCCGAACTGTCCCGTTCAGGAGAGAAACGAGCGGCCGTAAGCAACGGCTTCGGCGTGGGGAGGTGTGTTGCCGTTACAGCCAATGCCGCAGAAGTCGCGGGGTGCGCCGGGTGAGCCAGGCGCCGCCGAGGCCGATCAGGGCTCCGGCTGCGACATCGGTGGGGTAGTGGGCTCCCGACTGCACCCGCTCGACGGCCAGCAGGACGGCCGGCACCGCGCAGACAGCGGCGGCCAGCGGCCAGGCTGGGGCGACGGCGGCGGTGAAGGCGACGGCGGCCGCGGTGTGGCCGGATGGGAAGGAGGAGGAATCGGGCCGGTCCTCCACCTCGTCGTGCGGGATCCACTCCTTGGGCGGGCGGGGCCGGTCGATCAGTTGCTTGCCCACTCCGTTCGAGAGCAGCTGCGCGAGGGCGAGTGCCGCAAGCCCGGCTGCTGCCGATCTGCGTCCACGCCGACCGCCGAAGGCGGTCATGGCCACCGCTGCACCGCACCACAGCTTGCTGCTCTCCGCTGTCTCCTCCACCACTGACAGCAGCCCGCCGACGCCCGGAGGGATACGGCCTGCCGCCCGCTGTGTCAGCAGCCGATCTACGTCGCGAACATCTGACATCAGGTCCATAG
Organism: Streptomyces sp. NPDC048643; assembly: GCF_040650615.1. NCBI lineage: Bacteria > Bacillati > Actinomycetota > Actinomycetes > Kitasatosporales > Streptomycetaceae > Streptomyces > Streptomyces sp. NPDC048643. The sequence continues at coordinate 235 of NZ_JBEZHO010000070.1, read as the reverse complement.
GCAGCAGGTATCCCCACGCTGCGACGCCACACCTGCCCGGGCCATCCGGTGCCCGGATCAGGCAGCCCCAGGTAGCTGGCCAAAAGGCGGCGGCTCCGTCCTCCCGTGAAGGGAGGGCGGAGCCGTTTCGCCGAAGATGCGGGGTGGGGTCAGGCGTGGCGGCGGTTGCCGGTGATGACCCGGTACAGGACCAGGAGGATCAGCGAGCCGATGATGGCGGCGATCCAGGTGGAGA
>NZ_JBEZHO010000069.1:0-37150 GCF_040650615.1 Streptomyces sp. NPDC048643 | reverse complement strand
GGGTGACGCCGTCCTTATCGAGGGCGATCTCACCGGTTCGGCGGTCCTTGACCTTCGGCTGCGGAGCCTTGGCGACCATCACGGCCGCGTTCGTGGTGTCGACGGGAATCTGACGCACAGCGATTCACTCCTCTATAGAGGCTGGACTCCGTCACTCATGTATATGAGTGACATGAAGAAGGGTGCATGACTCCTGTACATGAGTCAACCCGCCGCGAGAAAGAACTCGCGACGGGCTGAGGGGAGTTGAGGATGCGTCAGTCGACGGCCGGGATCCGATACTCGAAAACGAACTGGTCAGCGGCCATGAGCGTGTCGCAGACCTCGACTACGCGGCCCTCGGTCGTACGGGCCTCACGGATCAGGTGGATGACCGAGGCGCCGGGGCTGAGAGCCAGCTCCGAGGACTCCGCCTTGGAGGCCGGCCGCCCTTGCAGGGTCTCGACGAACTCCTCGAACTCGTGCCCATGGTCTTCGAGTCGGGCGTAGATGCCGCCACCGCCGGGGTTCTCGGCGAACAGCTCGGGGATGTCTTTTACGACGTCCCACGGCAGGTACGACGTCGCCGTCTCGACCGGCGTGCCGTTGCGGAAGTAGAGGCGTCGCCGGGCGAGCACCTGAGTGCCGGCGGGGACGCCCAGTCGTTCCGCGGCATCGTCCGGGGCCTCCATCGGGCCGATGTAGAGGACGCTCACCTTGGCCGTGGCGCCGGACTGCGCGGACTCGGCGAGATATGCGGCCTTGCCACCCTGCCGAAGGGAGCGCCGAAAGCGGTCAGAGGACCGATGGCGCACGGGCGGCCGATCCTTCACGATCGATCCCTTGCCGTGCCGGGTCTCGACCAGCCCGCTCGCACGCACCTCGACCATGGCCTTACGGATCGTGCCGCCTGACACGCCATAGCGGTCGACCAGCTCGGACTCACTGGGCACCATGTCGCCGGGCTTGATGACACCGGCCCGGATCTGCTGCACGATCTCGTCGGCGATCTGTACGTAACGAGGTACGGACCGCTCACCTCCTACTGCTGTTCCCATAGTCCTTCTCTTCCTCCTATGCTCCTGCACATGAGTAACAGTGCCCAGGAAGGCGAGTCAACGCCGCTCCACTCCGTGTCCGTAGCCGGAGTGGTCATCGGTGAGGACGGTCGGCTCCTGGCGATCCGCCGCGCGGACAACGGCACTTGGGAACTTCCCGGCGGCGTACTCGAACTCAACGAGACCCCCGAGGCCGGCGTCGCCCGCGAGGTCTTCGAGGAGACGGGCATTCACGTCGAGGTGGACCAGCTCACCGGGGTCTACAAGAACACCACCAGGGGCATCGTCGCCCTGGTCTTCCGCTGCAAGCCCTCCGGCGGCACGGAACGCACGTCCAGCGAATCAACCGCGGTCGACTGGCTCACGCCCGAAGAGGTCAGCGAGCGCATGGCCGAGGTCTTCGCGATCCGGCTCCTGGACGCCTTGGACGGCAACGGGCCTCATGTGCGGAGCCATGACGGTAAGAGCCTGATCGCAGCGCGGTAGAACTTTCCCTACGTCATCAAGCACCCGGCTCCGCTCCGCTCCGCCGGGCGGGCTCCCGGCTCCGCTCGGGGCGCCGCTCCTGCCTTCGGCCCGCTCCGCCCCGGCTGCGCCGACGCCCGCCCACATGTGGATAGGCCCGGGGCATGAGTCGAGTACCCGACGGCTTCGGCGCACGGTCACAGACGATGCCTCCGGCGGGGGATCGGCCGGCACCGGGTGGGAGGGGGCGCCGTTCCCGGCCGCGGGCACATCGTGGTGAGCAGTGGTGGGCTCCCATCCCGTCCACCGTCGACCCAGGCAGAGCCGAGCAGACGCGGCCCATGGCGTCCAGGTCGTTCGTACAGTGGCGCGCTCCACCTGGACGCCATGAACCACGCCCGCTCCACGGTGTGTGGGTCGACGGCGGACGGGACGGAAGCCCGGGGAAGCTGAAGGGCAAGGAAGGTCGGATGCCGGGTGTGTGGAGTCGGTAACTCTGGTAGTGGTTGAGGGCCTGAACCGGATGACGTAGACGGTCTGGTGCGGGGAGCTGGAACCGTGGTGGATGGTTTTGCCGTTCTGTACTCACCGAGTGCTGTTGCCTCCTACGTTTAGTCACTCCGTAGGTGGAGTGATGGGTACCCCCGGAGGGGCTGTGAGTGTGGAGATCGTGCAGTTGATGGGGCAGGCCGGGCCGTATCTGTCGGCGGCCGTTACTGCTTATGGCGCGGGCATTCTGCATCGGGCCGGGGATGCGGCGGTGGACGCGGCGGTCGAAGAGACAGCAGGGCTGGGCCAGCGGATCGTACGGCTGGTGTGGCGCCGACGGGACGAGGAAGGACAGGCGGCGCTGGAGCGCGCGGTGGATGAGGCAGCCGCAGAGCCGGACGACGCGGACGCGGCGGCCATGCTGCGCCGTCAGATAAAGCTGGCGCTGCGTGAGGATGCCGAACTTGCCCGTGAGGTGGCGGCACTGCTTCCGCCCCAGAGCGGGGTGACGGTAAACGTGTCGGGGACCCGTGCGATTGGCGCGCAGCACATCGGCATCGCGGCTTCTGGCGACAACACCACGATCCATCCGCCGCAGCAGTGAACGCGCCGGCCTCGGGAGAGCCGACCCGAGTGAGTGTGTCCGGAGAGCGGCCGATCGGGGCCGAGTCCATCGAGGTCGCGGTTAGCGGCGACAACACGCGGGTCGTCGTCCTGCCCAAAGACGCTGTGGAATCGGCCCTGGACGTAAAAGCACCCGCGCAGGCCGGGTACCTGCCGAGATCGTCGTCGGGGGTGTTCATCGGCCGTGAAGCAGAACTATCCGGTCTGCGGGATTCGCTGACGGGCGGCGGCTCGGCAGCCGTAGTGCAGCCTCAACGAACTCCGGCTCAGACGATCAGCGGACTTGGAGGTGTGGGCAAGAGCGCCCTGGCCCTGCACTACGCCACCCGCTACCGAAGCAACTACACACTGGTGTGGTGGATCACCGCCGACTCCCCCGAGTCGATCCTCACCAGCCTCGCCGGGATCACCCAGCGCCTGTGCCCGCAATCGGCGCAGACGCTAGAGCCGGACCAACGAGCTGCCTGGGCGATCACCTGGCTTCAGGCCCACCCCAACTGGCTCCTGATCTTCGACAACGTCGAGAACCCAGAACACCTCGCCCCCTACCTGGGCACGCTCTCCGGGGGGCACCACCTCGCCACCAGCCGCCGCGCAACCGGATGGCAAGCCTTGGCTCCCATAGTCTCTCTGGGCCTGCTGCCCTCAGACGAAGCGACTGACTTGTTGTGCGCCATCGCCTTTCAAGGCGCCGCTGTGGGCAGCCGGCAGCGCGAGGCGGCGAAGCGGCTCGCCCACGACCTCGGCTACCTCCCTCTGGCCTTGGAGCAGGCCGGTGCCTATGCCCACCGCACCGGTATCGACCTCGACACCTATCGTGCCCACCTCGCGCTCGTCCTAGACGAGAACCGCGACGCCCCAAGCCCTGAACAGACCATCGCCCGGATTTGGGACCAAACACTCAATGCCATCAGAGTCCGCGACCCCCTGGCCGTCACCCTCCTACAGGCCATGGCATGGCTCGCCCCCGACGACATCCCCCGAACACTCCTTGAACCCCTCGCCCCCCACACCATTGCCCTCAACAACGCTCTGGGCGAACTGCACGCCTACAACATGATCGCCTTCACCACAGACCGGCAGAGCGTCACCGTCCACCGACTCGTCCAGACCGTGCTACGCACCCGCACCGCAGCCGAACCAAACAACAACGACATCAAGCCGACGGCCCCAGGTCGAGCGGACGCCGAACAGGCCGTCCGGAACGCCCTGCCCAGCGCGTCCCAGGACTTGCCCCTTGAAGACACCACAGCCTGGGAACGCCTGCTTCCTCACATCCTCGCCCTCGCCGAGACCACGCCCACGGACAACGCGGCCTCAGTCGACACCGCCAACACCTACCACCAAGGCGCCCAGTACCTGTACTACCAAGGCCGCGACGCCCACACCATCGCGCTGCGCACTGCCGCGCTCATCCAGTGCGAGCAGGTGCTGGGCGACACCCACCCCGAAACCCTGACCAGCCGCAACAACCTCGCCAACGCCTACCAGATCGCGGGGGATCTGAAGCGAGCCATCCCCCTACTGGAGGCCACCCTCGCCCAGCGCGAGCAGGTCCTGGGCGACACCCACCCCAGCACCCTGATCAGCCGCAACAACCTCGCCAACGCCTACCAGATCGCGGGGGATCTGAAGCGAGCCATCCCCCTGTTGGAGGCTACCCTCGCCCAGTGCGAGCAGGTCCGGGGCGACACCCACCCCAACACCCTGACCAGCCGCAACAACCTCGCCAACGCCTACCAGGATGCGGGGGATCTGGAACGAGCCATCCCCCTGTACGAGGCCACCCTCGCCCAGTGCGAGCAGGTGCTGGGTGACACCCACCCCGAAACCCTGATCAGCCGCATCAACCTCGCCAGCGCCTACCAGACCGCGGGGGACCAACGGGCCATCCCCCTACTGGAGGCCACCCTCGCCCAGTGCGAGCAGGTCCTGGGCGACACCCACCCCGACACCCTGTCCAGCCGCATCAACCTCGCCAGCGCCTACCAGACCGCGGGGGACCAACGGGCCATCCCCCTACTGGAGGCCACCCTCGCCCAGTGCGAGCAGGTCCTGGGCGACACCCACCCCAACACCCTGATCAGCCGCAACAACCTCGCCAACGCCTACCAGACCGCGGGGGATCTGGAACGAGCCATCCCCCTGTACGAGGCCACCCTCGCCCAGTGCGAGCAGGTCCGGGGCGACACCCACCCCAACACCCTGACCAGCCGCAACAACCTCGCCAGCGCCTACCAGGATGCGGGGGATCTGGAACGAGCCATCCCCCTGTACGAGGCCACCCTCGCCCAATGCGAGCAGGTCCTGGGCGACACCCACCCCAACACCCTGACCAGCCGCAACAACCTCGCTGGCGCCCGCAAAACTGCGGCAGCTGTACAGCAACCAGGTACAGCAACCCGAGCGACCGACCCTGACCGCCAACCACTCTCAGCCTCCAACGAGTAGCCGGTATGACCGCCCCCGACCGATCTCTGTAGAGCTACGGATCAGAAGGTCGCGTCCCACCTCGTGCGGTCAACCCGAGGCGGCATGGTCCCCCTGCTATTGACCATGCCCGCCCCCTACAACGCGGCATTCCCGGCGGAAGTGCTGCGACTACGGCAGGCCGCCGACTGGTGCGGTCACTGCCGCGGCTTCGACCTCGGTCTCGGGGGCTACCGGGATCTGCGGGGTGCGGAACCAGTTGAGGAAGCCGAGGGCGGCGGCCGGGACCACCAGGTAGAGGAGCAGAACGATCAAGGCTTGGGTTGTTCCGTGGCCGTCGAAGTAGATCGTGTTGCGCAGCAGGATGTAGGCGTTGCGGGGTGGCAGGTAGGGGCCGATGGCGTGCCAGAAGCCGGGGAGGTAGGGGACTCCGTTGGCTCCGCCGGAGGAGGGGTTGCCGAAGAGGATGACCACGATGACGGTCACGAGTGTTCCGGCGGCGCCGAGGAGCTTTTGCAGCACGGCGGCGACGAAGGCGACCGCGGCGATGATGAGCGACACGATCGGCCAGACGATCCAGAATTTCTGGCTGGGATATCCCTGAAGCCAGTAACACACGATGAGGTTGACGACCAGGCCGGCGACAACGGCGAAGCCGACGATGACGGCCCCTCGCCAACGCCCCGTAGGAGTCCCGGTCGTGGTCCTGAGCACGGTGGCACCCAAATAGCCCCCGACGAGCAGCGGAACCAGCAAGAGCGAGACGACGACGCCGAACGGGTCCTTCTTCGCCAGCGGATGCGGCGCGTACTGCTGGACAGTGAGCGGCCGACCGGTGGTCTTGGCCGCGGACTCGAAGGCCGTTGCCAGGTCCAGAGGTGCGACGTCGCTGATGGTGGGGACCACAATCAGGGTGTCGGACTTCTGTCCGGGGACGAGTGCTCCGTATACGCGCGCCTGGTCGGTCGACGCACTCGCCATCGTGGCTGACTTTCGTCGACTGAGATTCAGACATCGCGTGCAGTCGGTGTTGGATGCCAGCCGGCCGCCGTCGGCTGGGCAGACCAGCGCCGGACTCTGGCGAGGATCGCCGCTTGGAAGGACGAGCAGCGGCCCGTCATAAGAGAGGGCGGCGGGCCTGGGCGCGTGGCTCTGCTTCGAGGGCGAAGCGGGCCAAGGCCTGGGGCCGCCCAAAGGCTGAACCTGGGGGCGCCGAGGCCACACACCCGTCGTGCGGGTCACTGCCGTGGGCACCAAACGCGTCCCCATGGCAGCGCTGATCTGCACCAAGTCCGGTCGCCGGCCCCGGCTGATCTACCGCATCCACCTCGCCTGCGGCCCCGCCAAAGGCCGGCGCAAAGGCTTCACCGAGACCGACTACGCCCGACTGCTCGACGCCGCACACCAGCAGCTCGGCGGACCGATCGTCCCGGTCTGGGCTATTTTGAACAAGCGCGCAGCCGCACTATGCGCCAGCTGATCGACGCCCGATTATGGCTGACCATCTACCAGCTTCCGCCGTACGCAACCGAGTTAATCCGGTCGAGGTGTGCAGGAGCACCTGAAGAGGTCGCTGGCCAACCTCACCAAACACAGCCTCGACCAGCTCACCGCGCTGGTGAAGACCCGACTCAAACGGATGCAGTACCGACCCGGCCTCATCGACGACCTCATCGCCAAGACCGACCTCGACTTCCAACCACCGTAACCTCAGTCATTGAAGATCTCTAGAGGCTCCTCTCAATTGCATCTGCAAGAGCGCGAAGGCGCTTTGCTGCCGGTCGCGCATCCCCAATCCGATAGGTTGCGTAACGCGGATCTGGTACGTCCTCGATATTTCGCACAATGTCCAGGTCAAGGCGATCAAACAGCCTGAACATCTCAAGTAGCTCATCGATATTTGGCGCCAACTGCGACGCGCGCTCAATCAGTGAAATGTCACGAGCCGAAACCGCCTCTTCCGTTTCTGACTCAACTTTCAGTCGAGAAATCACGAGAGTCAAGATATCAAGCTCCCGCTGTCGCGCGTCGATTAGGCCGGCTAGCCTTGACAACCCATCCGGCACCTCGAACAGAATTCCGATATCCACTGGCCTCAGGCCAAGTGCCTCGGATGAGCTGACGACTTGACCCAACTCTTCAGCGGTGATGAGTGCCCACTGCTTCTTCTGGGCCATATTCTTGATTGTGTCGCCACTAAAGGCAGGACCAATGATTGCAACGTATTCCGCGGAGCGTTTTTCCTTATGCGTGTCAATGGCCACGTCGCTCACGTTGTTGTGTGAGACTCGACCAGATGACGTCGACTTTCCGTCCACAATTGCAGTCCGCAATGATCCGTTATTATCGGACCATTGCACCACGATGTCAGTGTCGCCAGGACCACTAATTCGCTGCGCACGGAAACCCATGCGCCTGAACGCTTTCTCGATGCACCCTTCAAACGCCGCACCTGGCGTTCCCCCGTCAGCGGACGGGTCGACTGATGTGCGCTTTAGCGACTCCACAATGCGGGAGACTTCATCCGGTTCGCTTAGCACCTGTGGTGTCAATGCGGACGCTGACTCATGCTCTGTAGCGACCTTCGGAATGCTTGGTTCAGCAAGAGGAAGTGTCTCGATAAGGAGCAGTCCAGTCGCTGTGGCCTGTACTGATGACCAAGATGTCTCGACGAGCAGGCCCGACTCAACCATGAAAGCCGTAAGCCAACGCACCTTGTCCTTGTTCAAACCATACTTGATTCCTTCTTGATATACATCATTCCGTGAAACGTTAACCTTCGCTGCACGAATCAGCTCGCCGACGAATTTCATATTTGCGTGAAGGATTCGAATGAAATCAATATCCGAGCCTGAATGCAGCCATGCCTTGGCTGCTGGAGTCGCGGAGAATACTCCGCGACGAACTTCTTGCAGAAGCCCAGCAGCCCGCATGAAGGGCAGCATGGAGTCAACACTGCTGCGCTTCAGGCCGAACCGATCTGCAATGAATCTCAGCAGTGCATCCTTTTCAATCTGATCTGCTGCTGCCGCAATACACGTTCGCATATTTTCAATTTTGTTAGGGTCTTCCTTTGGGCTTGGAACCCAAATGTTGTAGGTGTTCCTAGCCTCTTGGGCACCTTGAGTTGTGGCTAGCTGTTCGAGAAGGGTGGCAATCTCCTCTGGAGCTTCAGGGATGTCAATAACTTCCCCTGAGTCGTGAATTTCCAGGGCCGAAGGCGTCACGATTTCCCAGGTGGCAAAGAGCGTACGACCATCAGGAGTCGCGCTTTGCTTCCGCCCTCCGAGCCATTCGACCATTCCCAGGACCTCAAGCCACGTCATCCGAAGGCGTGTATTGTTCACGGATTTCCAGTCGAGATTATACGACTCGACCAATTCGGCATTAGCCTCTTCGACCGTCAGCGGCTCGCGTACGAGGAGCCCGAGCACCTCTGCGAATAGTCGGATTCGATCAGCCATCAAAGAGGCGAGACGTGAGCGCGACTCGTCTGATAGAAACTCGGAACCATCGGCGGTCAGCCGGAGGACTCCCTTTCGATTCTGGACCAATCCCATCTGACGCAGCACATATGAATATTGCCGCCAGGTCCTTGACGACTCTACACTCGATAGGGTCGGGCGCGCGTCGATATCAAGAGCTTCACCATTGCCAATCATCCGAACGAGTTCAAGAGTGAGCGGGAACATTTCGTCTTTCCCGCACAAGAGGTTCGGCACAGATGACGCCTGCTGCATCCACTTGTTTCGCTGGATTGTCGGAGCGGCCATATCCGAGGTGGCGAACTGGCGACTGTCGGCTGCGTTGAGGTGGTCCGGATCCATCATCTTTTCCCTGCCCCATCCCTTCTGGCTCCAGATTTACTGAACCCCTCATATTACTTCCTGCAGCACCACCCCATTAAAGATCTCTAGCACAGCACGACGGGGAGGGGAGCCCGATTGGTGTTCGGGCTCCCCTCCCCGCGCCGAAGAGAGGGGCGTCAGCGGCAGGCGTCGTCGTGCGGACGCTTCTTCAGGTGCCGTGTGGTTCGTTCACCGCCAGCAGGTGACCGCGGCTGATCGCGACGCGGAGGACGTCTCGGAGGGCCCCGGTCAGTTCCTTCGCCAGCCGGTGCTTTTCCTCCGGGTCCGTGTCCTGGTCGTCGAGCGTCTCGGAGGCTCGCTCCAGCAGCTCGGCAGCCGTGCCGAGTTGGACCGCCTCGATGTTGTCCGCCAGGCGGGACATGAAACCGTCCCGGTCGTCGGTGCTCAGGTAGCAGGGATTGCCCCCGGGGCCCGACCAGGGGAGAAGTCGTAGTTCGTCTTGTGCCGTCATCCTTGCGTCTGCCTCTCGTCGATCACGTGGTGGGTGGTGAAGACGGCGTCGATGCGGTCGCCAGGGAAGGCCAGCAGTGCGGCTTCGACCACGCGCCCGGCGGAGTTGGTCGCGGTGCGTGTGATGGCGAGGACGGGCACGGTGGAGCCGATCCGAAGGATCGATGCTTCCTCCGGCGTCGGTGGGCGGGCGCATACCGTCTCCCTGACAGCGGCCGGCGCCGGACCGAGCACGGCGAATCTCGTGGCGGCTTCCCCGTACGCGGATTCTTCGCCGAGCACTCCGGCCAGCGCCAAGTCGCGCGGGACATAGATGCGGGCCAGTCCGTGCGGTGACGCTCCTTCGAGGCTGAGGCACGAGAACTCGGCGAGTGGGCTGCCCGCAGGGACGTTGAGCAAGGTCGTGAGCTGTCCGTGCGCTTGAATCGTGGTGGTGCGAACGGTGACACGCAGAGCCGCTTCGGCCGCGGTCCACGGGTCCAGGGTTCCCCAGCCGCCGACGTACATGATCTTGCGAAGGGGGAGGCGGACGAAGTTGCCCTTGCCGTGGATCTTCTCGACGAGGCCCTCCACCTGAAGCACGGAGAGAGCTCTCCGTAGCGTCACCGTGCTGACCTTGTACCGATCGGCCAAGTCGGCTTCGGACCGCAGGCGTTCACCGGGCTGGATGCGGCCGGTCGCGATCTGGCGGCGGAGGTCGTCTGCGATGTTGTGGTGACGAGAGGGTACGGACACGGTCACCGCCTTCTCAGCGACCGCACAGCGACGAGCCGGGTGCGCGCGTGGATGGTCAGCAGCTCGCCCGACTCGAAGACCAGTTGCTTGGCCCCCTGGGAGAGTTGGAAGAGGTCTCTCACCCGGCAGGCACGGCCGCCCAGTTGGATGACGTCGCCGCGCTGCACGGTGGTCGCGGTGACTTCGATGCTGGCGACCAGCGCGCCGCCGGGGGCCCATGCGTTCATCGCTGCACCTCTGTGGTGGGGAATCGGTCGGCTGCCGGGTGGCATGGGCAGTCGCACGCTTCATAGATCACGGGAAGGTCGACCGGGGCCGAAGCCGGGGAGGACTCTGCGCAGGCGGGGTGAGTGCCGATGCGGCAGGCGGTCGAGCGGTAGGGAACGGCCGAGGCGTCCGCGCTGCGGAGATGTCGACGAGACGGCATTGAGGACATCGAGGGCATCAGTGGACCCCCGCGAGGGCCGACCACGCACTGATCGGCAGATGGGGAACGACGATCACCGAGCGCGTGCGCACACGCTTCTCCCAGGCCAGCACGTACGGGCGGACGAGCGCGATGTCCTCGCCTACGAGCGAGTGCCGGCGGTCCGCGTCTGTGGAGGCCCAATCCAGCTCGACCGTCAACGCGTCAGCGGTCGCGGGGAAAGCGGAAGCGGTCGGCGGTCGGACGGGCGTTAAGGGGCGGCGGTGCCTGCCCTCGGCGGAGTAACGCGCCCTGGTGAGGGAGACGGCGCGGCGGATACGGTTGAGCACGCTGTTCAGCTCCTATCGCTGATGGCCCGGTCCCCCGACATCGCCCGTCGTGGGGACCGTTTTGCGTACGACCGCCCAGAGGGTTCGGCCGTTCAGGCTGGTGGCGAGGAGCCCGAACCGATCGGCCTCGGCCACCACTTCCAGGACCTCCCGCCAGGACTCGGCGGAGAGCGATTCCGGCACCTCCGCTTCGACTGACGTGTGTAAGGCGTGCTCCTCCAGGCGCACGGGGAGCCCGATGGCGGACAGCCGGGCGGCGAAGGCCGCCGCGCTAACTCCCGAAGCGGGCACAGGGCAGCCTCCGTCACCGGCAATCACGTTGCGTAAAGCTAGTTAACTAGATTAGAGCTAGTGGACTAGATTTTCCATATGCCTGAGCAGCCGCCCTATCTCCGCATCGCCGACGAACTCCGGCGGCGGATCGCGGAACACGCATGGGAGCCGGGAGACCGCCTACCGTCCCGCGCCCAGATCGGCCAGGAGTGCGGCGTGGGCGAGAACGTGGTGCGCCGGGCCCAGGAGCTACTGATCTCCCAAGGAGTCCTGGAGGGCCGCGCCGGATCGGGCACGTACGTAGCCGAGCCCCGGAAGCGGGTACGGGTGGTGCGTTCATCGGCGCGCGAGCAGCCCCAAGGCTCCCCGTTCCGGGCGGACATGAAGGCGCTGGGCAGACAGGGCGACTGGGAGAGCCGGACCGACGCCAAGGTGCCGGCTCCGGCGGAGATCGCAGCCCGGCTCGGCGTCGTCGAGGGCGAGCTGTGTGTCCGGACGGTGTACGAGTTCCTGGCGGAGGGCAGGCCCGTACAGCTGTCGACGAGTTGGGAGCCGTACGACCTCACCGCCGGCACTCTCGTCGTCCTCCCCGAGGGAGGGCCGCACGCGGGAGCGGGCGTCGTGAACCGCATGGCCGCGATCGGCGTCACCGTCAGCCACGCCGTGGAGCAGCCGGAGCCGAGGCAGGCGACCGCCGAGGAGGCATCGCTGCTCGGCATCCAGAAAGCCGCGCTCGTCACCCACATCCAGCGGACGTACTACAGCGACGAAGGACGTCCCGTGGAGACGGCGGACATCGTGGTGCCTGCGGCCCACTGCGAGATCGTCTACGAGATCCCGATCAACCGGTAGCCCTGTCTGGAGTTCTCCCTATGACCGACGATGTTCCGCCCTGTCCCGAGTGCGACCGGCCTCTGAGGTCGGGCGGCCTGGTGCTCGCCGGACGGGAAGACGACGGCCGACGGACCTGTCGGGCGTTGTGGCGGTGCGCGAACCGGCACACGTGGTGGCAGTGGGCTGACCGGCCCGAGGAACCGTTGGAGGTCTGCCCATTTCCGGGGCTGTTTCGGTGACATCCAACGTTGACATCAACGAGGCCGGACGGCGGCATACAGCAGCACCCCCGGGCGACCCCCGGACCAGCCGTCAACGGCCCCGAACGCGGGTGCAGATCGAACTCCTAAAGCGGGTGTCGCAGGTTCGAATCCTGCCGGGGGCACAGACAGAAGGGCCAGCTCAGGAGGGGTTTCCTCCCGGACTGGCCCTTTGCCGTTTCTGGTGCCGCGCCACTCATGTGCCACTCCGCCCGAGTGGAGCTCTCGCCGTACCCGGACTCAGGCCTGGCGGAGGTAGGCACGTGGCGCGAGACGGTCACGCCCGCCGAGAGCAAGCGGGAAAGCTCAGTCGGCCACAGAGCAAGCCGCCAAGTCGCCGAGGGGGCTCTACAGACGATCTCAAGTCACCGCGGCGTACAACTGCCACCCGTCGCGACCTCTCGGTTCCTTTCCTGCTCGTCCGGTGGATTGAGCTAGGAACCCTCTGAGATTGCTCAAATATGTTGATCATTCTTTCAAGATCGATATTGTTTGTCTTGCTCCACCGAAACATGAAGTTTTGCACATGGGGGAACGTCAATTGAAGATCAAGAATTCGGCTCATGCCGCGCTGCTGACCACAGCGCTCATAGCCGGAACTGCTGCACCGGCCTTCGCCGCCAATGGCGGTCCCGCCGCCGACACTGTGGCCCAGGCCGTGGCCACAGTGCAGAACGCCACGGGCACCACGGACGTCGCCTCCGGCAGCACGACCGGCACGGTCATCTCGACAGAGCGCGGGCTCGTCACCGTGACCACCCCCGCCAGCGCCGAGGGGCGGGTGACCGTGGCGGCTTCTGACGGCTCCAGGGTGACGATGTCCCTGCCCGCAGCGGTCGACGCCGCAGGTACCACCTCGGCGGCCGGCACGACTGTCTATCCCAACGCGGCCGCGCACACCGACCTCGCCACACAGGCCACCGTCGACGGCGGCGCCCGCGCCCTGGTCACCCTCAAGAGCGCCGCCGCTCCCAGCACTCAGCGCTTCGATCTCGGCCTGCCCGACGACGCCACGCTGGTCGCCGATGGAGCCGGCGGCTACGACATCGTCGCTTCGGCGAACGGCGCAGGCGCTACCACCCGCGGTCACGTCGACGCCCCCTGGGCAAAGGAGGCGAACGGCAACTCCGTCCGCACGAACTACAGCCTTGACGGCAACACCCTCGTCCAGACCATCGAGACGAGCCCCGACACCGCTTACCCCGTGGTCGCCGACCCCCATTACACCTGGGGCATCATCACCGGCACCGTGTACTTCAACAAGAAGGAGACCAAGCTCCTCGCCCTCGGCGGAACTGTCGTGTCCTGGATACCGCACCCGGCCGCGGTCGTCGGGGGCCGGAGCCTCGCGGTCATCGCGGGAGTCGCGGTTGCGGCCGACAAGTGCGTGAAGATCAAGGTCAACCCCGGACTGTCCGTCCTTTCACCGGCGGCAGCCGTTGCCGGAAGCGGCTATTACAGCGGCAAGAGCGGCGACGGATACTGCAAGTAATTGGATACCGCACGTAAATAGACCGCCGGCCGATTGATCCCGAAAAGGGAGTACGGCTGACCGTGATGGCCGGATATACACATCTCGGCTTCCGATTTTGAAAGGTTGCGGAATGGACGCTCTAACCGTTCTGGCGTCGGCCGCTTTCGGCTCCACCCTGTATCTCACGACTTTCTCGGCTGTGAGATGGCTGAACCAGCTGGCGTCGCGCACCAAGGTCGTGGGCCTTGTGGTGGTTGCCATGGTTCTGTGCGCAGTTATCGGAGTAGTCGCGTACGCGAGCCAGAGCGTCGCGGTCGGATTTATCATGGGTGCCGGCATTACGCCGCCCGTACACCGGTGGATCCTCCAACGACGCAGGCACGTCGCCAGTTCCTGACTTTCGGCGAACTCGAGCCCGCGGAACCCGATACCTGGCACCCACCGGGCGGCGGGCCGGCAACGGAAGCGCCCTGTCATCCACTTGATGAATACGAGGCCAGACCTCAAAATCGCGATGTAACCTACGGCCGGAAGAGAGCATCGAAGGCGCGGGCATTCAATGCGGAGAGCGGTAATCGTGTCCAAGGCCGTTCTCACGGTGATAGGCACGTGGGTTGCCCTCATGCTGGCGATCGCACTTCCCGCCCTGCTTCCGGATCGATGGGAGTACTACATGATCTCCCCCGCCAGCGTGGTCCTGTGGATGATTTCCATGCTCGTAGGACCCGTCGCAGTCTGCTGGAAACTGCACTCCTGGATACGGACGGTCCCCGGTGATCCGCAGCGGCCGGACAACTGACCGACCAGTCCAACAGGCCCCGTACCGTGCCACTTTCGCGCCAGAACAGATGGGACCGATGGGCAACTCCGTTGCTCAAAGGGAGGATTGGTCCACGCCTTCCATGAATGGAAACCCGCAGGTCAGGACCGGAACTACCCAACCTCGCACCTAAAGCGGGTATCGCAGGTTCGAGTCCTGCCGGCGCGCAGGGGAAAGGCCCCGGACCGGTCATGGTCCGGGGCCTTCATGCATGGGTCGCCGTCGATGGCCGCCGCTTTGGCGGGCGCCTCGCGCGGGTGGTGGGTCAGGCCGGGGTGTCGGCGTCCTGTGTCGAGGCCGCGGCCGCCTCGGGGCCCTGCTCCGCCGCGGCCGGGTCCATCCACATGATCTGCCAGCCGTGACCGTCGAGGTCGAAGAAGCTGCGTGAGTACATGAAGCCGTAGTCCTCGGCGTCGTCCGCCTCGGTGGCGCCCGCCTTGAGGGCGGCGGCGCTGACAGCGTCGACCTCGTCGCGGGACGACACGCTGAAGCAGTACAGCGCCAGGGTGTGCGTCGTGGGATCGGCCAGCGGCAGTTTCGCGAACTGCGCGAACTTCTCACGGCTGAGCAGCATGACGAAGGCGTGCTCGCCGACCAGCATGCAGGCGGACGTCTCGTCGGCGAAGAGCGGGTTGAAGCCGAACCCGAGCTCGGCGAAGAACGCCTTGCTGCGCTCCAGATCCGCCACGGGGAGGTTCACGAACAGGTTGCGGCCCGGGTGCGCGGGATTCGTCATGGTGGGTCTCCAGTCGGTGGCTCGATGGCGTACGTCCTGATAGACCGGCCCGGCCCACGGAACTCATCGGTGTTTCGCCGCCGGTTGCCCAAGGAAGGGATGCCGTCGCTCGGGTGCTCGCCCACCGCGTCGAGTCGGCCTGCGTGGCATGCCGATCCGCCACTGACGTCCTCCGAACGACGGCCCGAAGCTCTAGCTGCGACCACCAGGTCCGTGAGCAGGCCGTAGCGTCCGTCGAATCGAGACCGGACGGGACGGAGCGACACCACGCCCCTCGGTCCGGACGCACGCGGCCGGCGGCCCCCTGCTCGCCCCACGGGATCTCAGCGCAGCGCGATCTCGCCGCCGCGTACGGCGCCCAGCGCCCGCTCCACCGTCTCCTCGTTCTCGCCGACCGGCGCCACGTAGTCGACGACGTCGCGCGCGGCGGTCTCGCCGAGGGTGCGGGTGATCACCCAGGTGGCCAGGTACTGGGAGGCCAGGCAGCCGCCGGCCGTCGCGATGTTGCCCTCGGCGTGGAACGGGGCGTCCAGCACGGTGATGTCGCGGGCCTCCACGAAGGGGCGGCTCCTGCGGTCCGTGCAGGCCGGCATGCCGTCGAGCAGGCCGAGCCGGGCGAGCACCAGGGCGCCGGAACACTGCGCGCCGATCAGCTGTCGCGACGGGTCGAGCGGCAGCCGGGAGATGAGCCGGTCGTCGGCGACCACCTCGTGCGCCTTCACCCCGCTGCCGATCAGCACGACATCCGCTTCGGTCACGAACTCCATCGGGCGCTGTCCGGTCACCTCGACACCGTTCATCGACGTGACGACCGGCGTCGGTGTCGTGATGTAGGCCTCCAGGCCGTCCTTCCGGCACCGGTTGATCAACGCGGAGGCGATGAAACTGTCGAGCTCGTTGAATCCGTCAAAGGTGACCACGGCTACCTGGTGCATGGCATCTCCTCGAAGCGCGGCGACGGGACGCAGTCTGCCAGGGCGTTCCGTCCGGGGCGCGGGCCGATTCGTCACCGGTGGCCCGTCGGCAGGGTGGGTGGGAGCGGAGCTCTCGCGACGCCGTCCCGGTTGTACCTGCCATGTTTCCTGTGAGAACTCTGTTCCCCTCGGGCCACCTCCACCGTTACGGTGATCCAACTGCCGTCGAGGAACGTGAGGTTTCCGTTCCGCGTCGGGGAGACGAACGGCAGACCTTTGATCACTCTTGTGGGGGCACATGAAGATTCACAGACGCCGCGTGCTCGCGGCGCTGGGCACCGCGGTGGCCGTGGCGGCGGGTATGGCCGTCGCTCCGGGCGCGGCGGCCTCCGGTCCGGTGACATGGAACGCGAAGGACGGGATGCTCGCGTTCCGCAACGGGGCCGAGCAGAGTCTGCAGCTCGTGAAGCCGGGCAGCAGCACCTACACCACCGTCGCCGACCATGCCTCGCAGCCCGCCTGGGCGCCCGACGGCAGCCGGATCGCGTACGTCCGCGACGGCCGCGTCGAGACCCGCCGGTACACCGGCTCCACCCTGGTGAAGATCCAGGAGAAGAGCAGCTCCGTGGGCAGCGCGAGCGATCCCACGTTCGTCGGCGGCGGCGGGATCATCGTCTACTCGGCGAGCGGCCGGCTCCGCTGGGCCGACTCCGACGGTTCCCGTTACGCCCAGCCGCTGTTCTCCACGGCGGAGGACGGCTGCGACCGTCAGCCGAGCGCGTCGGTCAACAGGCTGATCGCCTTCGTCCGTACGGGAGACACCTGCGGGAGCCCGACCGGCTCCGCGATCTGGCTGTTCGACGCCGACACCCAGGGCTTCACCAAGCTGGCGGACAACGGCTCGCACCCGGCGATCTCGCCCGACGGCACGCGTGTCGCCTTCGTCCGCACGGTGAATTCGGTCGGCGAGCTGTTCGTGATGAACGTGGACGGAACGGGCGAGCAGCAGCTCACCACCGGGGCGCACGCCACGACTCCGGAGTGGGCACCGACCGGCACGAAGATCGCGTTCAACACCGGTGACGACGACGTCTCGTCGACCCGCGTCCTGAACCTCGCGGACAGCTCGATCTCCACGCTGCCGCTGCCGCCCCACACGTCGTCGACCGTCGACGTCGCCTGGCAGCCGCTGCGCAACCAGAACACCGGCCGTGTCTGGGGCGCCGACTCGGCGGGCACCAACATGGCCGTGTCGCGCTGGACCTGGAACACGCTCGGCCAGAGCGAGCCGGGTCTGGTCGACGCCAAGTCGGCCGTCCTCATCAACCAGGACAGCCCGTCCTACGCGCTGACCGCGCAGTCGCTCGGCGGTCAGAAGCAGGGCCCGGTGCTGGTCACGTCGAAGTCCTCGCTGTCCTCCGCCGCGCAGGCGGAACTGAAGCGGACGCTGAAGCGGGGTGCCACGGTCTATCTCGTCGGCGGCACCGACATCCTCTCCAGCGCGGTCTCCAGCAAGGTCAGTTCGCTCGGCTTCACCCCGAAGCGGCTGGCGGGCACCTCCCGGTACTCGACGTCCGTGGCCGTCGCCAAGACCGTGACCGGTTCGCCGGACTACGTGTTCGTCGCCACCGGTACGGACTACCACTCGGCGCTCGCGGCCTCCGCCGCCGCCGGGTCGCTCGGCTACGGGGGCAAGGGCACGGTCGTCCTCAACGACGGCAACACGCTGACGTCATCCGTGAAGTCGTACCTGAACTCGCTCGACCCCGACGAGACCATGGTCGTCCCCGTCGGTGCCTCGGCGAGCTACGCGCTCACGCACACCTACTTCTCCCACTGGCCCGACACCTGGACGTACTACCCGGTCAGCGGCAGCGGGCACGACGGCACCTCGGTCGCCCTCGCCCGGTTCTGGTGGTCGGCGCCGTCCCAGGTGGGCCTGGCGTGGACCGACAGCTGGCGCGGTGGCGTCTCCGCGGGCGCGGGCATGCTCTGGTACGGCCCGGTCCTGTGGTCCGACGACTCGACCCTGCCGGAGACGGACGCGACCTACCTGCGCCAGCAGGCCTCGGGCGTGGGCGCCGTCTTCGCGTTCGGCGGTACGACGTCCATCTCGTCGTCCGAGCTGACGGCGGCGGGTTCGGCGATCAGCGCGGGTACCTCGAACGTGTCGTACTTCCCCTACTACAAGGGGGTCGAAGCGGCCTCGCAGAAGTCGGCGCTCTCCGCGCCGCTCGCCGGGGGCACCGGCGGCGTCACCGGTCCGGTGCGCGACGTGCCGGCGGCACCGCAGCCCGACCTGGCGTCGGTGCGGACCACGCACGGCAAGTAGCGGGAACGTCCGCCGGTCGGCCCCGGGTGCACAGCGCACCCGGGGCCGACCGTTTCGTACGGGGAGGGGACGCGACCGACACACCGGGCAGTCGTCCCGACCGCCCCGCTCGGGGAAGCCGGGGCCACCTGAGAACCCCGCTCCCCTCCACATCCGCCCGCCCGCTACTGCGTCACCTCCGCCGACTTGTACGTCGTCGATGACGGGGCCACGCACGCGAACCAGTTCGCGGTGGGGTACCCGTCGACCGAGCGGATCACGGCCTGGACGTCGTGCTGGGCCGCGTTGTCGGGCGCGAGGTCGGCGAGGGTCGTGCTGCCGTCCTTCCAGTGGCAGGCGACCTGCTTCACGGTCTTGGCGACGGTGCCGACGACCAGGCGGAGGGGGGCACCCTTCTCGGTGAGGGGCTGCGGGATCGCGTCGATCTCGGTCCCCTTCGGCCGCGGCAGCCGGGCGACGGTGTCGAAGGTCACCAGCCGGGTGCCGTTGTCGCCGTACCCGCGCAGGACGAAGTAACTGGTCCTGCCCACCAGGTCGGACGGTCCGCCCGTGGTCACCGGGGTGAGCCCCCAGCTGTTCATGGCCTTCAGCTGCCGGGCGGCCTCCGTCTTGTCGCGGGGCGCCGGCCACACCTGGACGTTGACGCCCCACTTCGCGCCGTCGTACGTGCCGAAGCCGACGTGCGAGATCCGCGGCTCGTCCACCTGACGCTCGTACGCCGGGGCGGGTCTCGCGGGCGAGGTGTCGTCACCCGTGCCGGGCAGGCCCGTCATGGCGGCCAGGGTCCCCGTCGATGCGGCGAGCACCACCGCGGCGACCGCCGTGACGGTCCGCCGCCGGGCGCGGCGCCTGCCGCCGGCGCGCATGACCGCCTGGACGGGGGCGGCACCGACCTCGAACTCGTCCGCGATGTCCGTGAGAAGAGGGGAGATCTCCCTCGGTGCCATGGTGTCGTTCTCCCGGTCCGCGCTCATCACTTCCGCCCCCTCTGCCCCACGACGTCGTTCAGCGCCGGCAGGGCGCGCAGCTTCGCTATCCCCTTGGCCGCGTTGCTCTTGACGGTGCCGACCGAACAGCCCATCGCCTCCGCCGTCTGCGTCTCGGTGAGGTCGGCCCAGTAGCGCAGGACCACCGCCTCCCGTTGCCGGGGCGGCAGTCCGGTCAGTGCTCCGAGCAGGGCGCCGCGGTCGTCGGCCCGGGCCATCAGGTCGTCGGCGTCGGCGATGTCGCCGACGAGGTCCGAGTCGTCCCGGGGTGCGAGGAACTCCTTCAGCTTTCGTCTGTGCTTCCGGGCGTGCATGTTGATCATCACGCGTCTCACGTACGCCTCGGGGTCGTCGGCGGCCCCGACCCTGCGCCAGGCCGCGTAGACGCGTTCCAGCGTCGACTGCGCCAGGTCCTCAGCCGCGTGCCGATCCCCCGTGAGGAGAAACGCCGTACGCATCAACCGTGGCCAGTGGCCCGTCATGAACGTCTGGAACTCCGCGTCCCTGGCCTGCTTGCCGTCCTTCATGAGCACCTCCTCCACAGGAAAAGGAGTCCATGGACCGACCGGACCGTTGCCTCCCTCATGGACCTCGGAATCAGAGATTCTCTCCGGCCGCCGGGGACGGCCTCCGCGCCGGGGCGGTGCGTTCGATGGGCGGTCTACACGGGCTGCGGCTGCTTCGGGGGTACGGGAGTCAGGGCGAGCAGGGTGCGCAGGGGTGTGGTGTCCGGGGTGTCGGCGAGCGCCGCGTCGAGAGCCGCGTCGAATCCGGTCTCCCATGCGTCGGGGAGGGCCAGACCCGGTCGGCTCGACCAGCCGGTGTCGGGGTGAGCCGCGCCCTGGGCGATCAGGTGGAGGTGGAGGAGTCCGGCCAGCGCGTCCCACAGCGCGGGGCGGATGAAGTTGCGGGCCGACCGGCCGGTCAGGCGGGACGCCTGGGCGGGCTTCGGCATGCGGTCCGCGATCTCCATCCACAGCAAGCCGTCGTCCAGCGCGTTCAGGACGTCCTCCAGGCCGGGCTCCCCCGCCTCCGGCCGTGGTGCGGGGTCCGGGGCGGCGGTTGCCGGTGAGGTCGTGCCGGGTTCGGGTGCCCGATCGTCGGCGGCCGGTCCGTGTGGCGTGGTCGTACCGGGTTCCCGCGTCGCCGCAGCATGAAGGCTGCGTCTGACCGCCGTCAGGAGCGGTCGGGCCCAGCCGATCGCGTCCGCCTCGGCTCTCGCCATGGCGAGGTCCGGCCAGTCGAGGCGACGCATCGTCCGGGCGTCGGCGGAGAGCGCGCTCTCTTCCAGCTCCGCCGACAGGCGTCCCTGGTCGCGCAGGAGAGAGGAGGCCGGCGGCGCCGCCGGGTCCTCGGCCACGCCGTCGTCCGGGAGCGCCTCGATCAACGCGACGCGTTCGGTGATCGGCGGGTGCGAGTCGTACGGAGAGGGCCTCGGGGTCCGCCGAGCGGCGGCGAGTTCGGCCAGCGCCTGGGGATCGCGGGCGGCCAGCATGCGGGCGAAGCCGCCGAAGAACTCGCCGACCGGCGGCAGGGCCGAGACCGGGTCGCCCATCAGCGCGTAGGTGTCGATGTAGTGGTCGAAGGCGGCGTCCAGGACGGCCATCCGGCGCAGGGCGGCGGCCGTCGTGTCACGGCCGGCCCGGCGGGCCGCCGCCTGGTCCGCGGCGAGTTCCTGGCGGCGGCCCGTGGACTGCGAGACCTTCAGGAACAGCTGGGCGTAGCGGACGTAGAGACGGCCGACGAGGACGGACGCGCCGTTCTCGGCATGCCGGAACGCCTTCACCGTGTGCAGGACGGCCGCGCGGCCCCTCATCGTGACGACGGCGAGCTGGGTGTCCTGGTTGCTGAAGTGGCCGAACTCGTGGGCGAGGACCGCCCGCAGCCGCGGCACCGTCAGCCCGGCGAGCAGCGGTACGCCCAGGTACAGACGGCGTCGGCCGGACAGCAGGCCGAGCAGACGGGCGCGTTCGGCGACGGCCGCGTTGAGGTCCTCCGTCAGGAGCACCTCCTCCGGGGGCCTCGTGCCGGCCGCCCGGGCCGCTTCGAGGACCTCCGCCCACAGCTCGGGCTGCTCGTGGGGGGTGACCGGCCTGCCCGCCTCCTCCGCGCTGCGCCCCCCGGCTAGGAGGAACGCGAACATCCCGAGCAGGATCGGCACCACCAGGGCCGCGCTGGTGGCCACCGCGGTCACCACCAGGTAAGGGGACCGCGTCACCCAGGGCAGGCTGAACACGAGCCAGTCGGCGATGCCGACGAGAGCCAGCAGGACGGCGCCCATCAGATAGAAGCCGACCAGCAGTGCGAGCGCGCGCACAGCGCGCAGAGAAGCAGTCATCGAACGGTCCCCCCACAGGACGTACGGACGCCGGCCCGTGCGGGACCCCGTCGGAGCCTGGATCCTACGTCCCAGGTCAGGCGGGGGGCAGCCCCCCAGAAAAGGCTGTCCACCGCCCGCCCGCTGTCGGAGTGGACCCTCAGTCCTGGTACACCCGGTTCGCTCCCGCTCCTCCCGAGAGCCTGTCCGTTCCCGGGCCGCCGTGGAGGAGGTCGTTGCCGGTGTTGCCGTGGATCGTGTCGGTGCCGGGGCCGCCGTAGAGGCGGTCGTCGCCGCGGCCGCCCTCGATGGTGTCGTCGCCCTCGTTGCCGTAGACGATGTCGTCGCCGTCATCGCCGTAGAGGGCGTTGCCGTAGTCGGTGTACTCCTCGTTCGACTCGCTGAGGCCGCCGATGAGGAGGTCGTCGCCGGGGCCGCCGTGGCAGGTGTGGCCGCAGGCGGAGAGGGTGTCGTCGCCGGGGCCGCCGAGCGCGCCGTCGCTGTAGACGCCGCCGCCTCCGGACAGGTGGTCGGCACCGTCGTCGCCGTAGAGGACGTCGCTGCCGTGGCCGGTGAGGGTGTCGTCGCCCGGGCCTCCGTGGATGCGGGAGTAGCCGCTGTTGTCGGGGTCGACGTTCGCGCTGTCGTCGCCGTCGCCGAGGTCGACGATCAGGGTGTCGAGGTCGGACGCCGAGGTGTTGGGTTCGGTGACCGTGCAGACGACCTTCGTGGTGTCCCGCGCGTCCGGGCGGACGCAGCCGGAGCCGGGCGTGATCGTCACGGTGTCGTCGAACGTGTAGATGTAGTCGGCCAGTTGGGAGTCGGGGTCGGTCGGGCCGAGCGCCCAGTCGATCTTCAGGTGGTTCGTCTGCCCGGCGGCCGCCGTGTAGAAGAGCTTCTGACCGGTGGAGACGGCGGTGGCGCCCTGCGCGGTCGCGGCGCCGGCCGTGGGCACCGCGACCGCCGCGGAGACGGCGACGGTCGCCGCGGCGAGCGCGAGCGCCTTCGGCAGGACGGCGATGGGACGACTGGGACGGCTGGGACGGCTGGGACGGCTGGGACGGCTGGGACGACTGAACATGGTTCTCCCTCGTGAGGTCCGGTTCACTCGCGTTCGGTCACGCGCGTCCGGACATCCCGTTCGACCGTGGGAGGGGTGGGGCGGTTGTGACGCGGACCGCCCGAAAGCGGCCCCTTCAGGGAGAGTTCACCTGCGATTGGCTCCCGTTTGGTGCGGGCACCTCCCGGTGTTGGCGGGCCGGGGACGCGGCACTCCCCCGGCGCAGCGACGGCGCCAGGGTCAGCGTCACCGCGATCGACGCCGCCGCCATGACGGTCATCGCCGTTGCGGGCGAGGCGAGTTGGGCCACGCCTCCGGCGAGCGCCGCGCTCACGCCCTGCATGGTGAGCATGCCCGCCGTGTGGAGGCCGAGGGCGTGACCGCTGAGGTCGTCGGGGATCAGGGCGACCAGGCGTTCCTGCTGGATCAGGCTCGACCCGAAGCCGACCGAGGCGACGGTCACGCAGGCGGCGGCCACCCCGATGCCCGGCCGGAGCACGAAGAGCAGGTACGGCGCCGCGAGGAGCAGCAGGAACGGGATGCCCAGGCGGGCCCGGACCCGGGGCGTCAGGAGACGGCCGGTCGTCACGTCCCCGAGGAACATGCCGAACGCCGCGAAGGCGAACAGCACCCCGGCCCGGCTCGGCGCGTACGACACGTACAGCGACTCGCAGCCGACGACCAGGCCGTTGGGCACCCAGAGGAGGAGATAGAGGGTACGGCGTTCCGGTGAGGAGAAGAGGCGGGCGTTCGTCCGCCAGGTCCGGGCGATCGACGGGCGGCCCGAGGCGCGGGGGACCCGGGGTGTCAGGCCGAGGCGGGCGGTCAGGGCCGACGCCAGATAGAGCCCGGCAGCCAGGAGGAGCGTGACGCGCGGGGAGAGCAGGGCCACCAGGACGCCGCCGGCCGCGTATCCGGTGATCTGCGCGAGGCCGCTCATCATGTTGAAGACCGAACGCCCCAGCAGATAGCCCTCCTTGGCGAGGATCTCGTTCAGCAGCCCCCACTGGACGCCGCCGCCGAAGGACTGGACCAGGCCGAGGAGCAGCAGGAGGGCGAAGATCACCCACACCGGGAGGCCCGGGATCGCCATGGCGACCGTGCCGAGCCCGAAGAGGAACGCGATGCCGGACACCGTCGCCCGGGGCGGCAGCCGGTCCGCGGCCGACAGCATGGTCGTCGCGCCGACCACCTGGGCCAGCGACGGACCGAACATGCTGAGCGCGGTGAGCAGCGGGGACTGCGTGGCCCGGTACACCAGGGTGGCGAGGGCGAGGCCGCTCACGGTCGAGGCGGCGGTTCTGAGGCAGGCGGACAGGAAGAGCGGGGTGAACTCCCGCGTGCGGAAGAGCTCGGAGTAGCTGCGCATGCGGGGAGTCTCCGGCCCGGACGGGACGCCCGATATTGTTTCGCACACCCGCGAAACGTCGCACCCGCGACACATCGGCCCCGGCGACAGACCCGACTCACGGAACGCCGGACCCGGCGACGGACCGGACCCGCGGAACGCCGCACGCGCGAAGCGTCCCGCGCCGAGGGAGGGAGCATCCGCATGGGCTGGTGGCAGGTCAACGCCGACACACTCGCCGGAAGCCGCTTCGTGCTGTCGCCGCTCGCCGAGACCTTCGCCTGTCTGAAGCTGCTGCACGCGGGCGTCGCCGCGCACCCCGGTGAACAGGCCTGGCTGGACGTCCACCTGCCCGCCTACCGGGGGCGGCTGGCCGCCGACCCCGTCACCGCGCGGCTCGTGCGCTCGGGGCTCGGGCGCGGCTGGATCGCCGACTTCCTCACCCCGACGCCGTACGGCGACGAGACCTTCGAGACCGAGATCGCCCGCGTGCGGGAGGCGCCGGCCGAGGAGGCCCGCGCCCACCTGGTCCGCTCCACGGGCGGCCCGCTGCCCCCCGTACTCGCGGACCGCGACGACCTGCCGGAGCACGCCGCCGCGCTGCTCACCGGCCTCTGGGAGGAGACCGTACGCCCGGACTGGGAGCGGCGGCGGCGCGTCCTGGAGGCCGATGTGGTGGCGCGGACCGCGCAGTTGAGCCAGGGCGGCTGGGCGGCGGCGCTGGACGGGCTGCGGCCGGGGACCCGCTGGCTCGGCGACAACCGCCTCCAGGTGAACCTCCACGAGTACCCGCCGCGCGAGATCTCCGGCGCCCAGCTGGTCTTCGTGCCGGTCACCCCGACGGCCGGGTGGGTGTCCTGGGAGGACACCCGGCGCTACGCCGTGGTCTATCCGTGCGCCGGCGCCCTGGCCGACGTACGGACGGCGGCGGTTCCGGAGAGTCTCGGGGTCCTTCTGGGAAGCGCCCGCGCCCATGTCCTCGTCCTCCTCGACTCACCGCTCTCCACCAGCCAGCTCGTCGCCGTGACCGGGCAGGGGCTCGGATCGGTGGGACGGCATCTGCGGGTGCTGCTGGACGCGCGGCTCGTGCAGCGCCGGCGGGCGGGCCGGTCGGTGCTGTACTCGCGGACGGCCGCCGGTGAGGTGCTCGTCACGGCCCAGGGCGAGGGGCGGGAGGACGGGGCCGACGGTCCCGTCCTCTACCGGAGTTAGCATCCGCTTATGACTACTGACCACTCTGACTCTGTGCTCGACATCGAGATCGGCTCCCTCCAGGGGGGCTCCGCCGACCTGTCCCAGTACGCGGGCAAGGCCGTCCTCGTCGTGAACGTGGCCTCCAAGTGCGGGCTGACCCCGCAGTACGCGGGTCTGGAGCAGCTGCAGGAGCGCTACGCCGGGCAGGGCTTCACCGTCCTCGGCGTCCCCTGCAACCAGTTCATGGGCCAGGAGCCCGGCAGCTCCGAGGAGATCGCCGAGTTCTGCTCCGCCACCTACGGCGTGACCTTCCCGATGACCGAGAAGGTCGAGGTGAACGGCGACGGCCGGCACGGCCTGTACGCGCGTCTGGTGGGCACCGCCGACGCCGAGGGGCACACCGGCGACATCCGCTGGAACTTCGAGAAGTTCCTGATCGGGCGGGACGGCACCGTCGTCGGCCGCTTCTCCCCGCAGACCGAGCCCGAGTCCGCCGAGCTGGTCTCCGCGGTCGAGAAGGCCATCGGCTGAACCCTTCCGTTGACCTTGCCCCTGGGGCAAGGGGCAGCGTCCTCGTCACCGGGCGGCCCTCGCCCGGTGACGGAGGATGACCGGGTGGACAAGGACCTGCTCACCATCGGCGCGTTCGCCTCGCGGGCGCGGCTGTCGGCCAAGGCGCTGCGCCTCTACGACCGCCTCGGGCTGCTGCCCCCGGCGTACGTCGACGAGGTCAGCGGGTACCGCTACTACCGTGCCGGGCAGACCGAACGCGCCCGGCTCGTCGCGCTGCTGCGCCAGCTGGACATGCCGCTGGCGCGCATCGCGGAGGTGGTGGAGGCGCCGGAGCCCGAGGCGGCCGCGCTGCTCGCCGCGTACTGGGACGGAGCCGAGGCACGCTTCGCCTCGCAGCGGGCCCTCGCCGGGTACCTCCGTGGACGTCTTTCCGGGAGGAGTTCCGAGATGTACGAGAAGTTCGTCGTCGAGACCGCCGAGGTGCCCGAGCAGGTCGTGCTGAGCGAGACGCGGCACGTCCTCGCGCCCGAGCTGCCGGTGTGGATCCCCGGCTCGCTCGGCCGGCTGGAGCAGGGCGCCGGGGAGGCCGGCGGGATCACCGGGCCGCCCTTCGTCGTCTACCACGCGGAGGTGAGCGTGGAGAGCGACGGGCCCGCCGAGTCCTGTGTGCCCGTCGCCGACGAGGCCGCCGCACGGGCCTGGGCGGAGCTGCGGGGCCGGGCCACCGGGGCGCGGGTCCGGGTGGAGCCGGCGCGGCGCGTCGCCTACGTCCGGATCACCAAGGCCCAGGTCGCCCACCCGCAGATCCTCGCCGCCTTCGAGGCCGTCGAGCACTGGGTCGCCGGACAAGGGCTGACCGTCGACGGCCCGTGCCGGGAGATCTACTTCGCCGACTGGGACGCGGCCGGCCCCGGGGACCCGGTGTGCGACGTGGCGTTCCCGGTGAGGTGACCGACCGGCCGGGTCGCCGGTCGGTGAGGTCGGGCACGGGCGACGGCAGGGGCCCCTGGAGCCGGCGGCCCGTGCAGGAGACCCGGCACGTCAGCGGCCGGCGCCGCGGCCCGTCGGTGCGACGGGACGGAGGTGGGCGCGCCCGGTGCGCCGCGCCCACCTTCGGGTGAAGCTGCGTCCACCTTCGTGTGACGGAGCGGGCACGGCTCCCGGGAGCCGTGTACCAGTGGGAGTTTCGGTGATCTCGTCCCTCCCGGGAGTTCCTTGTGCCTTCTGTCGCTTCCTCGGTCCACGTCCCCTCCCAGGCGCCGGGAGGCGGGGCGTCCACGGAAGTCGAGGAGCGCCCGCTCTCGTGGGAGGGGTACGCGTACACCGCCCGGGTCGTCCGGCGGAGCGACCCGGTCACCGAGCCGCTCCTCGTGCTCGGCGGCTCGGACCAGACGCGGTACTCGTGGGTGCGTCACGAGCGGTGGCTCGGGGAGCTGGGGACCGTCGTCACGGTGGACCTGCCCGGCTTCGGGGACGCGGACTTCCTGCCCGCCGAGCACGGCATCGACTTCCTCGCCGAGTGCGCGGCGCACATGCTGCGCGAGCTGGGGCTCGGTCCGGTGAACCTGTACGCCGGCTGCTACGGCGGGGCGGTCGGCCTGCGGCTGGCCCAGCGCCACCCGGAGCACCTGCGGCGGATCGCCGTGCAGGGCATGTCGGACCACGTGCCGGGCTGGTTCGCGAAGGCGCTCGTGGGCTGGGTGCGGATGCTGGAGGAGGGGCGCGTCGAGGAGACCGCGGAGGAGTTCGTGCGGTGTTTCGTGCCGCCGCCGGGCGACCTCACCGTGCGCAAGCACACCGCGCTGGCCCGCCTGATGTACCAGCAGTTCGCGGCGCAGACCCCGCGCGACGTGGCGGTGACGGTCGAGCGGAACCGGCGGCTGCTGGCCCACGAGTGGTACCGGCGGGCGCCCGTGCCCGCCGTGCCGTATCTCGCGTTCACCGGCGAGCACGACACGCTCACGACGCCCGACATGGTCCGCGCGGTGGCGGCGGACCTGCCGGGCGCACGCTTCACGACGATCGCGGAGTGCGGGCACCTGGCCCACCTCCAGCGGCCGCAGGACTTCTGCGACCTGCTCGTCCGGTTCTTCCGTGACGAGCCGCTGGAGGACGCGGGCCTGACCTACTGCGGCCCCTTCGAGCGGAACTGAGCCCTCGCGCTCCGGCGGTTCCGGGGCCCGGCCTTCCGGCGATCTAACGCAGCTCCTCCGGGCACGGGGTGCCCCGGGGGAGCTGGTACGGCGCCGCGAGCCGGTAGGTGCCGGGCTTCGGCGCCAGCAGCTCCGTCCACTTGTCGCCCGCCGAGGTCTCCTCGGTCGGCATCAGGCAGCCGTTGAGGTTGTCGTACGTCTTCGCGGTGCCCTCCTCGCGCTCCTTCGACGCCTTCGTCTCCTGCGGCGGCTTCAGGCTCTTGCCGTCCGCGTCGACGATGCTCAGCCACGGCGAGTA
This sequence comes from Streptomyces sp. NPDC048643, assembly GCF_040650615.1. Taxonomy (NCBI): domain Bacteria; kingdom Bacillati; phylum Actinomycetota; class Actinomycetes; order Kitasatosporales; family Streptomycetaceae; genus Streptomyces; species Streptomyces sp. NPDC048643. The sequence goes on along the minus strand of NZ_JBEZHO010000069.1, from coordinate 8,783 downwards.
CGGGATGCGGATGAGGATGCGGCCCGCCTGCTTCACCTCGATGGTCAGCTCGCCCTGCTCGGCCCGGTCGACGACGGCGTGCGGCTCGGCGAGCGGGGCCGGGTCGGTGACGGTGAACAGCTGCCAGTTGGCGTCGCCCCAGACCTGGCGGAGGTAGGGCATGCCGCGCTGCACGAGCTGGCGTTCGCGTTCGCCGCCGTCGCCGTCCGGTTCGCCCTTGGGCAGCACGACGTAGTGGACGGCCCAGCGCTGCAGCCACTCGTGGTAGTTCGCCGAGTTGAGCGTGTCGTCGTAGAAGAGCGGGTTGCGCTCCATGTCGGCCTGGCGGTTCCAGCCACGGGCCAGGTTCACGTACGGGGCGAGGGCGGACGCCTCGCGGTGCGAGCGGGCCGGGACCACCTCGACGCGGCCCTTCTCGGCGTTCACCACCTGGAGCTGGTTGACCAGCGGGGCCAGCTCACGCGCCCAGGAGGCCGCCGGGGTGGTGTGCACGACGTCGTCGACCGACTTGATGCCGACCCACGCGTTGAAGCCGACGAACGCGATGACGATGGCGTACCACTTGCGCGACTTCGGGACGGCGAAGGGCAGCGCGGCGATCAGCGCGACACCGCCGAACAGCATCGACAGACGCGTGATGTTCGACCCGATCTGCGAGCTGATCAGCCAGACGAGGAGCACCGCGAGACCGGACACCGCCGAGGTGATCCGGACCGTCTTCCACTCCTTGGGGACCAGGAAGAAGACCAGGACCGCGTACAGGAACGGCAGGATGACCGACCAGACGGCCATCGGCTGGGTGCCGGAGAAGGGGAACAGCCACGCCGAGACGGCGACGACGATCGCGGGCGCGATCCCGAGGGCGTAGGCGCCCGGGCGGCGCTTCTGGAGGAACATGGCGACGGCGACCAGGCCCACGAAGAGTCCGGCCACCGGCGAGGCGGCCGTGGCGAGCGCGGCGAGCGGCGCCGCGCACAGCGCCTTCGCCCAGCGCTTGTAGCGCCAGCGATAGGGCCAGCAGAAGACGACGGCGACGGCGGCGAGCGCGAACACCGTGCCGAGGCCGTACGTCACCCGGCCCGAGGCGGCGTTGCAGAGCAGCGCGAAGACACCGGCGAGCGCCGGGGCCGTCGGGTTCCGGACCACCCGGCTGCGGATGAGGATCATCGTCAGCAGCCCGGCCGAGAGCGTCCCGGCGATCATCATCGTCGTCCGGACGCCGAGCACCGACATCAGGTAGGGCGACACCACGCTGTACGACACCGGGTGCATCCCGCCGTACCAGGCGAGGTTGTACGCCGAGTCCGGGTGCCGGCCGACGAACTCCGCCCACGCGTCCTGCGCCGCCAGGTCACCGCCACTGTTCGCGAACGTGAAGAACCACACGACGTGCAGCACACCGGCGAGGGCGGTGGAGAGCAGGACGGGATGGCGGCGGAAGAGGTTCGGCCGGGCGGTGCCGGAGGGGGTTACCGCTGCTGCGGCGCCGGGCTCCGCACGGTCGTCCGCGTCGTCGAGCGGCTCGGAGGCACGGCCGCGCAGCGGTATTCGCGGGTCCGTTCCAGGGCCCGGATCGGCGTCGTCGGCGTGGGTCGGCTCCGCTGTCGCCACTGCAAGGTTCTCCCCGTGTCCCGTTGTCCGTTCTGGGCCGGGACCCGCGGCTCGCGAGCAGCCCCGATTGTCGCGACGCTAGCACGCGCTCCGCCGGACAGCGCCCGGGTGGGGCGCTGTCCGGCGGAGCGCGGTGCGGGTGCCGCTCCCCGGCGTACGTCACCGATCCGTGCGCCGGCACGTCGTCGGCGACCCCTGTCGGCTCAGCCGATACGGGTCAGCTTCGCGCCGAGAGCGGGCTCGGCGAGGTCCGACTTCAGCGCGACCGGAATCTTGACGGATCGGCTCGATCCGTCGCCGACCGTCAGCTCACCGACGACCGCGCCGGCCTTGCCGGTGTGCGGGACCGCGGTGTCGCCCGCGCCGATCGACAGGTGGGTCTTGAGACCGGGCCAGCCGACCGCCGTCATGTTCTTCGTGGCGACGACCGGGGTGCGCCCGCCGAGCTGGTCGTCCACGTAGCCGACGACCTGGCCCTTCTTCACCACGGTGGCGGTGGTCAGGCTCTTCTGGACCTTGTCGATCAGCTTCTGGCTGTTGGTGAGCGCCAGGTGCAGGCTGTCCCAGACCTTGCCGGTGCCGGCGTTCTGGTTCATCACCGCGCCGTAGATCGTCTGCGTCTTGCCGTCGACGTTCTTCGTCGCGGCCCACACCAGGTTGCCGCCGGCCGGCGTCGAGGAGCCGGTCTTCAGGCCGATCACGCCGACCTGCTGCACCAGCAGGTCGTTGTTGTTGTAGATCGTGTTGTCCAGCCCGGGGATGTCCGCCTTGGCCATCCCGACGACACTGCGGAACACGTCGTTCTGCATGACCTTCTTGGCCAGCTTGATCTGGTCGACGGCCGTGCTGACCGTGGTCTTCTGCAGACCGCTCGGGTCCGTGTACGTGGAGTTCTTCATGCCGAGGTCCTTGGCCGCGGCGTTCATCTTGGCGACGAAGCTCTTGCTGTCGGAGTCCCAGCGGGCCAGCAGCCGCGCCACGTTGTTGCCGGAGGGGATCATCAGCATCTGGAGCATCTGGCGCTCGGTGAACTGCTGGCCCTTCGACATCGCCGCCGTCGACTCGTCGGGCAGCTTCGACTCGTCCTCGGCCTGCTGGTCGACGGTGATCTTCTCGCCGTCCTCGTTCCCCTTCAGGGGGTGCTCCTGGAGGATCACGTACGCCGTCATGATCTTGGCGACGCTCGCCACGGGAGCGGGGGTCTGCTTGCCGTCGGTGCCGAGGCTGCCGACGCCGTCGACCTCGATCGCGGACTGGCCCTGGCCGGGCCACGGCAGGTCGAGCGTGCCGCCCTCGAAGGTGTACGTCTCGTCGGCGGTGAGCGTGAGGCCCGGTGCCGGCAGCGGACGGAAAGCCTGTGCGACCGCAAAGATCACGATGAGCAGCAGGACCAGCGGCGTCCAGATCTTGACCCGCCGCACGATCGTACGGACCGGCGTCTGCGGGGGCGGCGGGGTGTTGGTCAGCTCGGCGAGCAGGTCCAGCGGGGGCTTCGGCGGAAGCGGCTGCTGGGTGGTGCGCTCGGGGCCGACCTGCGGGACGACGGCGGTGGCCGAGGCCGGCTTGTCGGCACCCGCCGGGGCGGCCGGCGGCTTGGGGCGCGCCGGGGCGGCGGCCTCGTCCAGCGACTTGAGGGCGACGAACCGGCTCGTGCGCTCGGCGTCACCGACGGGCTTGGCCGCCGGTTCCGCCGCGGGCTTGTCGGCGGAAGGCTTGTCGCCGGCCTTCTCGTCGGTCTTCGCGTCGGCCTTCCCGCCGGCCGGGCGGCGGGCGGCGTCGCCCAGCTTGAGCATGGTGGTGGGCTGGTCCACGGCCGGCCGCGGCGCCTTGAAGACGGCGGTCGGCTGGTCGACGGGGGGCTCGTCGGCGGGGGCCGCGTCGACGGGGGGCTGCGGGGCGGTGTCGCCGTCGTGGGTGGCGTCCGGGCCGGCGTCACCGGCCGCGTCCGGGCCGGGGGTCGTGTCGGCGGCGGTGCCGGGGGCGTCCACAGGGGCGTCCTCGGGCGCGGGGGCAGCATCCCGTACGGACGCGGCACCAGGTCGGTCCTCGGGCTCGGCGTCGGCAGGCGCGGGCTCGGCGTCCTCGGCGTCCTTCGCGTCCTCGGACGCGGGATCGGCGTCCTCGGGCTCGCTGTCGGACACCGCGGACCCGGGTTCGGCGTCCGCGGGCTCGGAGGGCGCGGAGGCCGGTGCGGTGTCCGGCGTGGAGGCCTTCACGGGCTCGGCGTCGGTGCCGGGCGCGTCGGTGCCGGACGTCTCGCCGGAGGCGGTGTCCGGCTTCGGGTCGGCGCGCCGCTCGTCGGCGGCGGGTACGGCGTCGGCCGTCGTGTCGGTCGTGGCGGTCGCGGCGTCCGGCTCGGACACCGCGCCGGACGCGGCGGACGTGCCCGCGCCCTTCCCGGAGCCGGCGTCGGCGGCGCTGTCGGCCCTGTCGGCGCCTTCCGCGTCCGCGGAGTCCTCGGCGTCGGCCGCGGGCTCACCGGCCGCCGTGGCGGCGTCGGAGCGGTCCGTACGGTCCGCTCCGGCGGTTCCGCTCCCGGCACCGTCACCGGCCCCGGACGCGCCCGGGGAGGCCGGGGCGTCGTCCGACCCCGCCACCCACGCGGCGACCGCGGCACGCAGCCGGGTGTCGCCCTCGACGGCCGGCTCGGCGGCGTCCGTGCCCGCCGCGGCGTCCGCGGCCCGCTCGGACCCGGCGGTGCGCGAGGCCTCCGCCGTGGCCGTGGACGACGCCGTGGACTCGGCCGCGGCCGATGCCGTCGGCTCCGCCGCGCGGGAGGTGTCCGCCGACAGGGCCTTCGTGGAGAAGACCGCCGTCGCCTGATCCACCCGGACCGTGGCCGCCCGCTCGCGGGCCATCGCCATGCGCGGATCGGCCGGAGCCGCGCTCTGCGCCGACGACGGCGCGGCGGCCCCCGGCGACGCCGAGGACACCGCCGACGACGGATCGCCCGACCGCGCCGGACCCGGAACCGGCGCCGGGGTCACCGGCGTCGCTTCTGCCGACGACGCCGACGACTCGTTCTGCTTCGACCTGTCGGGGGACTCGCCCGCCACCGATGCCTCCTCCATGTGACGCACGCCCTCCGCGCGCCGAACCGAACCGTCAAACCCTTAACCCGCCGCCCGGACATCGCTGTCCGAACCATGTACCAGTGTCCTGTGTGAGGGATTGACCCCTGCGGTAGACGAGAACGACATACCTACTGGTTCCACTACATTCCGGTCACGCACCCTCGACAGACCAATGTGAGAGGGGTCACCCTGTCATTCATCCACGCGGGGAGGCATGGATGGGCAGGAGCCGCAGAACAATTCCGGAAGAGCTTCTGCTGCTGGCGTTGGACCCGACCACGGGTACCACCGCGCAGCCGCAGTCGCTCGACCTCGGTCTGGCCGGAGCGCAGCTAGTGGAGCTGGCGCTGGCCGGACGGATAGCCCCAGACGGGGATCGTATCGCCGTGGTGGTGCCACGGCCGACTGGAGATCCAACACTGGACTGTGCGTTGGAACTGCTTCGCCGACGCGGAGCACCCGTACGCGCGGTCAACTGGATTGGCGGGCCCCGGCTGGGGCTGCGCCAGACCTATCTCTCGCATCTGGAGAGGTGCGGCATGGTCCATGCCGTGGCCGGCCAGATGTGCGGGGTGCTTCCGACGACTCGCTATCAGGCGACGGACACGGAAATCAGCCGGGAGATCAGGGGCCGGCTGGACAACGCGATCCGCACCGGCGTCCCGCCGGACCCGCGGACCGCGGCGCTCGCCGCGCTGGCCCATGCGGTCGGACTCGGCAAGCACCTGTATCCGGGTAACGAGGGACGTTCGTCCCGCTCCCGGCTGCGGGACCTGATCAGGCACGACCCCATGGGCGGACTCGTGGCACACGCCGTGATGGACGTTCAGAACGGTGTGGCCGCACAGCCGCGCCGCAGCCCGGCACCGGCAGGCCGTCCGGCCACCGCCGGAGTCAGGTCCGCACCGGAGACCGCGCGCGGTGTTCCGATGCAACCGCGTCACGGGTCGATGGCGCGCGCCGTGGTCCACTGAGCCGCGGTCCCACGGCAGACCGCACGACCCGCACCACCCGCAGCACCAGCACCGCCGCAGGACAACAGCGCCGCACCGCAGTCCCCATGATCCGGTTCGGGAGCCGCTGGCTCGCGCGGGGCGACAGGACCGTACGTCCGGACGACGACACGGTTCCGCCGCCCCGCGCGGCCGCATTCCACGGCGGGTCCGGCGGTCGGCTCCGGGGACCGGAACCGGCGACCGGACCGGGACGCGGCAACCGGCGCTCACGGCCAACGGGCCCGCGCGCGGCCGCGGATAGCCGCCGAAACCCCGAATGTGCGCCTACCCAGCGCATATCCGCTGTTTCCCAGCGGTAGAAAGCACCTTGGTGGCAATCTGCTCAACAGCAGATACGCAAAGTAGAGGCCCGCAGCCGGAGGTGCACGTCCCGTGGCGTCAAGTGTCAATCCCACCGTCCGGCGACGCCGGCTGGGCCAGGAGCTGCGCCGGCTCCGCGAGCTCAAGGGCATGACGGCCGAAGAGGTCGCCGAGCGACTGCTGGTCTCGCAGTCGAAGATCAGCCGCCTGGAGAACGGGCGCCGCAGCATCAGCCAGCGGGACGTCCGCGATCTGTGCGGGGTCTACGAGGTCGAGGACCACCGGATCGTCGACTCGCTGATGCAGATGGCCAAGGACTCGCGCCAGCAGGGCTGGTGGCACTCCTTCGGCGACATCCCGTACAGCGTCTACATCGGTCTGGAGACCGACGCGGCGAGTCTGCGCGTGTACGACCCCCAGGTCGTCCCCGGTCTGCTCCAGACCCGGCCGTACGCGGAGGCCCTGATCGCGGGAGCCCTGCCGGAGACCGCGGCCGCCGACATCGACAAGCGCGTCCAGGTCCGCCTCAAGAGGCAGGAACGAATCTCCGCCCCGGACAACCCGCTGCGCCTGTGGACCGTGCTGGACGAGTCCGCCCTGCGCCGTGCCGTCGGCAACCGCTCCCTCATGCGCGAGCAGCTGGAGCACCTCGTCGAGCAGTCCCAACTGCCGCACGTCACCGTGCAGGTGATCCCCTTCGAGATGGGCGCGCACCCGGGTCTCAACGGCCAGTACGCGATCCTGGAGTTCCCCGACGCGGCGGACTCCAGCGTCGTCTACATCGAGGGCGTGACGAGCGACCTGTACCTGGAGAAGGCGAACGACGTCCAGAAGTACAGCGTGATGTACGAGCACCTGCGGGCCCAGGCCCTGAACGTGGAGCAGTCACGTCAGTTCATCGCGGACATCGCGAAGGAGTACGCGCGCTGAGGCGTGCCGAGGGGAACCGCGGGGGCCCGAGAGGGACGTGTGAAGGCCCTCCGCGGAGAGGGTGCCGGACCCTACACCTTCGGCACCTCAACGGGGAAGACCCCACTGGAATATGCCATCCAGTCGAGTGAATAGTCGCTTCGCCGCCCGATGTTGGCGAGTAGCGTCGATCACGCCACCGAAGAACAACGTTGGCGCAAACCGGGCTGCGCGTTCCGTAGCGGATCCGCAGTCCGGTGACAGCGCGTCGATGGCGTCGAAGGCGGCAACTCACCGAAGAACGACTGCTTTCTGGAGCGATCATGGCAATTCAGCAGGGCGCCACCGACACGTGGACCAAGTCTTCCTACTCCACCGGCAACGGCGCCTGCGTCGAGGTCAAGTCCCCGGTTCTCACGGCGATGGCCGTGCGTGACTCCAAGGTTCCCGCCGGCCCCACGCTGGCCTTTCCCGCCGACGCGTGGAACACCTTCGTGGCCGAGGTCGGCCGAGGAGCATCCGACCTCGTCTGACGCCACATGACCCGACACAACTTCATACGTTCCACCGACAGAGCCCTCTCGACCGGCCCGCCGTCCTGGCCGAGGGGGCCCTCCCCTTTTTTTGGGGCTCGGTTCGCCTCCGGGGCGCAGAAGCCTGTGTCGGGAGGCCGACCGTGCTCGACCCCTCCTCCGTCGGGGCCTCCGCGCGCTCGGCCTCCCGACACAGGCGCGCCCCTTCGGCTCACTCGCCGTGGGGTGCCGTCGGTTCAGCGGAGCTCGTTCACGTAACGGTCCGTTCCCGGGATCGTGGGGATGAAGGGGGCGAGCAACTCAACCCGGCCCAGGCCGGATTCGGCCAGCGCCTCGTCCAGGCCGGTGAAGTGGTCCTCCCAGCAGTCCCGGGGGTCCGTCTCCAGGAACCACAGCAGGGTGAGCCGGGTGTCCACACCCTCCACCTGCTTCACGTACGTCATCCGGTCGCCCGGGAGCGGGGTCGGTCGGAAGACGGTCACCAGGGCCGCGGGAGAGCCGGACAGGCGCTTCGGCAGGTGGCGGGAACGCAGCCACTCCAGCAACTCCGCGCGCTGCTCGGGGGATTCGGCGTCGACGACCTCCAGCACGAGCCCCGCGTAGGGGTGGTCGAGGGCGTGGAAGTCCCGGGGGCCCGCGGCTCCGTCCCGGTACACGGTGGCCTCGTGGTCCTGGAAGGCCGTGAAGACGTGCGTACGGTCCTGGTAGACGCGGCCGTCCCGGTTCAGCCGCCGGTTGATGCCGACGGTCCACTTCATGTGGTCGTCGTAGCGGCCGTCGGTGACCCAGTACGTGGACAGGTAGCAGCCGGCGGTGACCGGTTCCGCGACCGCCGACTTCTCGGGGCGCCGCAGCAGTTGGAGGTCCCGGGTCGCCACCCAGCGGCGTCCGGCGTACATCCAGGGCATGGCCATCGCGCCCGCGTAGTAGTGGTCGTCCTCGTACCAGCGGTTGTAGGCGTACTCGTGGCCCGGGTGCGGTTCGACCAGGGTGATCAGGGCGTGGCCCGGGCGGACACCGTACGGGCCGAGGGCGGCCAGTTCCGCGTAGGTGTCGCTGCGGGTCTCCTCCGACATGACGTCCCCTTCCTCGGTGGAGCGTGCGCGGGGCTTCCTTCCTCCGCCGGACGCCCATACTCTGACGCTCCGTCAGACAATTCGCCAGAGTCGGGGAGGCCCCGGATGTCACTGCTGACCGGCAGGACCGTCGTGGTGTCGGGCGTGGGAGCGGGACTCGGCCACCAGGTCGCGGCGGCCGTGGTGCGCGACGGAGGGAACGCGGTGCTCGGCGCGCGCACGGAGGCGAACCTGGCGAAGTCGGCGGCCGAACTCGACCCGGAG
>NZ_JBEZHO010000068.1:0-43312 GCF_040650615.1 Streptomyces sp. NPDC048643 | reverse complement strand
CCATCAGCCTGCGCACCCCCTTCATCACAGGCGGCCTCCTCATGGTCCTCGTCGCCCTCATCAGCCTCCCCGCACTCAGCAACCGCGCCATCCAACAAGCCACCGACGAAACAACCCAAGAACCCACCCCCACACACACCACACAAAACACCACCACCGACACCACAACGAAGCAAGGCGCATCGAAGTAGCCACAGAACCACCGTTCCTCCGAGAGCTCGTAACACGGTCACGGGTGGGTGTTCCTGAGGCGTCCAGAGCAGCCAGAACGGCGGCGTCGTACTGTCACGCCCGGCCAGGGCACCGCAACGAGATCGTGTTACGAGCTCCGAAGAGGAGAACAAGCATGTCTGCTCCCCCCGTTACCCCTGCTTCCGCCGCTTCCGCCGCTTCCGGCGCCGCCGAGCAGCTGCCCCGCATCCGTTCCGCGCTCGGCCGGCTCGTGAGCTACAAGCAGGGCAGGCCCGTACGCTCACCCGAGGGGCACGCCTTCCCGTTGTCCGCCAACGAATCCCCGTACGAGCCGATCCCCGCGGTGGTGCAGGCGATCCACGAGGCAGCGCTGGGCGTCAACCGCTACCCGGACAACAGCTGCGCGGACCTGATCTCCGAGATATCCGCACGCTTCGCCGTGCCGGAGGAGACCGTCGCTGTCGGCTGCGGCTCCGTCGGTGTCTCCCAGATGCTTCTGGAGGCGGTCGCGGAGCCCGGCGGGGAGGTCCTCTACGCCTGGCGCTCCTTCGAGGCCTACCCGATCCTGACCAGGCTCTCGGGCGCCACGCCGGTCGAGGTCCCGCTCAAGGACGGGGCTCACGACCTCGACGCGATGGCCGCCGCGATCACCGACCGGACGCGGCTCATCTTCATCTGCAACCCCAACAACCCCACAGGAACGGTGATTTCCCGATCCGACCTCGAAGCCTTCCTCGACCGGGTCCCCGCCGACTGCCTGGTGGTCATCGACGAGGCCTACATCGAGTACGTGCGCCACGACGACGTCCCCGACGGCCTCACCCTGCGGCCCGGGCGCCCCAACGTTGTAGTCCTGCGCACGTTCTCCAAGGCATACGGCCTGGCCGGACTCAGGATCGGCTTCGTGGTCGGACACCCCACCGTGGTCGAGGCCCTGCGCAAGGCATTCCTCCCCTACAGCGTGAACGGCGTCGCGCAGGCCGCGGCGATCGCGGCCCTTCGCTCGGAGGAAGCCCTGATGGCCCGTGTGGAGACCACGGTCGAGGAACGCGAGCGGGTCCACCACACCCTGACCGAGCAAGGCTGGCGCGTCACCCCCAGCAGCGCCAACTTCCTCTGGCTCCAGCTCGGCGACCGGACGCTCGCCTTCGCCGGTCACTGCGCGGCGACGGGAGTGGCGATCCGGCCGTTCGCCGGCGAGGGAGTCCGCGTCTCGATCGGCTCTCCCGCGGAGAACGACGCCTTCCTCGCGGCGTCCGCCACCTTCCCCACCACGCCCGGCCACCCGGGACCGGGCGAGGGCACCCACTCGCAGGACCACCGCGCAGCCGGTGACGAGCACACGCCCCAGAGCAGGCACCTGGACCGCGTTCCGGCAGAGCCCGGCACGTCGTAAAGACGGGGACAGCAGCCGTCAGTCGGGACCGGCCGTGTGAGATCTCGCGAGAGATGAGAGGGTCTGTCGGGTGAGCGAGACACCACCCAACACCCTGCAATACCGCTTTGACGGGCCGGAAGACGCACCTGTCCTGATCCTCGGACCCTCCCTGGGCACCACCTGGCACATGTGGGACCGGCAGGTCCCGGAGCTCGCGAAGAGCTTCCGGGTCTTCCGCTTCGACCTGCCCGGACACGGCGGAGCCCTCGCCTACCCGGCCGGCTCCGTGGCCGAACTGGCGGGGCGGCTGCTCGCCACGCTCGACCAGCTCGGCGTCCAGCACTTCGGTTACGCGGGCTGCGCGTTCAGCGGCGCCCTCGGCATCGAGCTGGCCCTGCGCCGCCCGGAACGCGTCGCCTCCCTCGCCCTGATCGCGGCCTCACCCCGCTTCGGCACGGCCGACGAGTTCCGCCAGCGCGGAGTGATCGTGCGGTCGAACGGGCTCGACCCGATCGCACGCACCTCGCCCGAGCGCTGGTTCACCACCGGCTTCGCCGCCGCCCAGCCCGCCATCACCGAGTGGGCCGTGCAGATGGTGCGCACCACCGACCCCGGCTGCTACATCGCCGCCTGCGAGGCCCTCGCCGCCTTCGACGTACGGTCCGAGCTGGGCCGGATCGGCGTGCCCACCCTCGTCCTCGTCGGCTCCGACGACCAGGTCACCGGCCCCGCGGAGGCCCGCACCCTGGTCGCCGGCATACCGGACGCGCGCCTGGCCGTCGTCCCCGGCGCCTCCCACCTCGTACCGGTCGAGCAGCCCGCCGCCGTCACCGACCTGCTCGTCCGCCACTTCTCCACCGCCTGGCAGCCCACCGCCTTCGACTCCGCGACCGGGCAGATGGCGATCCAGTCCGCGCCTGTCCACCCCGCCCTGTCCGCGCCACCCCCGGTCGCCCCGTTCGCGGAGATCGGCCCCGCCGCCGCACCGCCCGAGGTCATGGGCAGGCCCGACCCCTACGACGCCGGGATCAAGGTGCGGCGCGAGGTGCTGGGCGACGCGCACGTGGACCGGGCGCTGGCCGCCGCGGACGAGTTCTCCGGGGACTTCCAGGACTTCATCACCCGCTACGCGTGGGGGGAGGTCTGGAACCGGCCCGGACTCGACCGGCGCTCCCGCAGCTGTGTCACCCTCACCGCCCTCGTCGCCGGCGGACACCTCGACGAACTGGCCTTCCACACCCGCGCCGCCCTGCGCAACGGCCTCACCCCCGTCGAGATCAGGGAGGTCCTCCTCCAGGCGGCCGTCTACTGCGGCGTACCGGCCGCGAACAGTGCCTTCAAGGTGGCGCAGCAGGTGATCCGTGAGGAGACCACCCCCGAGGAGTGAGCGCCGGAGCGAGCGGCCCGTACACGCGGGCGGTGGAGCCCCGGCGCGGCCACGGGGGCAGGATGGGACGTATGAAGCTCACGAAGAAGTCGCACGCCTGCGTCCGTCTCGAGAAGGACGGGCGCACGCTCGTCATCGACCCCGGCGGTTTCAGCGAGGAGGACGCCGCCCTGGGCGCGGACGTCATCCTCGTGACGCACGAGCATCCCGACCACTTCAGCGAGGAGCGGCTGCGGGCCGGCATGGAGGCCAACCCGGCGGCCGAGATCTGGACGCTGCGCTCGGTGGCGGAGAAGATCTCCGCGGCCTTCCCCGGCCGGGTGCACACCGTCGGCCACGGCGACACGTTCGGTGCCGCCGGATTCGACGTGCAGGTGCACGGCGAACTGCACGCCGTGATCCACCCGGACATCCCGCGCATCACCAACGTCGGCTTCCTCGTCGACGGCGGCCGCGTCTTCCACCCCGGCGACGCGCTCACCGTCCCCGGCGGCCCGGTGGAGACGCTGATGCTCCCCGTCATGGCGCCGTGGAACAAGATCTCCGAGGTCATCGAGTACGTCCGCGAGGTCAAGCCGCAACGCGCCTACGACATCCACGACGCCCTGCTCACGGACCTGGCCCGGCCCATCTACGACAGCCAGATCGGCTCCCTGGGCGGCTCCGAGCACCTGCGGCTCGCCCCGGGGACGTCGGCCGAGGTCTGACCGGACCGCCGCCCATCCCGCCCCCTGGCGAGCCCTTTCCCCGTCGCACGTCAGGGGGCCCGGGTGTCTCCCGCGGACCCGTTGTCGTACCCGCCCGGTAGGTTGTGGGGCATGCGCATCGCCACCTGGAACGTGAACTCGATCACCGCCCGCCTGCCGAGGCTGCTGGCCTGGCTGGAGAGCACCGGCACGGACGTGCTGTGCCTCCAGGAGGCCAAGATCGCCGCCGAGCAGTTCCCCACGGACGCTCTGCGCGAGCTGGGCTACGAGGCGGCGGTGCACGCCACCGGCCGGTGGAACGGCGTGGCGGTGATCTCCCGCGTCGGCCTGGAGGACGTCGTCAAGGGCCTGCCCGGCGACCCCGGCTACGAGGGCGTCGAGGAGCCCCGGGCCGTGTCGGCGACCTGCGGCCCGGTCCGCGTCTGGTCGGTGTACGTGCCGAACGGCCGCGAGGTCGGCCACCCGCACTACACGTACAAGCTCCAGTGGTTCGACGCCCTGAAGACAGCGGTCGCGGGCGATGCGGCGGGCAGCCGCCCGTTCGCCGTGATGGGCGACTACAACGTGGCGCCGACGGACGACGACGTCTTCGACGTGGCCGCCTTCGAGGGCCTCACCCACGTCACCCCGGCCGAGCGCGACGCCCTCGCCGCACTGCGGGGGACCGGCCTGTCGGACGTGGTCCCGCGCCCCCTGAAGTACGACCACCCCTTCACGTACTGGGACTACCGCCAGCTCGGCTTCCCGAAGAACCGCGGCATGCGCATCGACCTCGTCTACGGCAACGAGGCGTTCTCCACAGCGGTCAAGGACGCCTACGTGGACCGCGAGGAGCGCAAGGGCAAGGGCGCCTCCGACCACGCGCCGGTCGTCGTGGACCTGGACGTCTAGGACGCCCCTCCGGCCCGCCGCGCCGAAGGACCGGGCGCGGGCGCCGTCCGGTGGCGACACCGCCCGCCACCGCCCGTCACCGGCGAACCGGAGCCGCGACCGCAGGGCTCCCGGCCGCCGGCCCCGTGTGTCGGTCGACCAGCAGGACGAGCTTCCCGCGCACCCGGCCCCGCTCGCCCGTCCGGTGCGCCTCGGCGACCTCCGCGAGGGGGAACGTCCGTGCGACCGGGAGTGCGAAGTGCCCGGACTCGATCAGTTCCCCGATGTCGCCGAGCGCGTGGACCGCGCGGCCGCTGTCCCCGCGGCTGAACGTCACCCCGTGCTGCCGCGCTCCGGCGAAGTCGGCGACCGTGAGGACGTGCCCGGCACCACCGGCGAGACCGATCAGCTCGGGAAGCACCCCGCTGCCGGCGACGTCGAGCGCCCGGTCGACACCGTCGGGAGCGAGCGCGCGGACCCGCTCGACGAGGCCCGCACCGTAGGCGACGGGCTCGGCGCCCAGCGACCGGACGTAGTCGTGGTTCGTCGGACCGGCGGTGCCGATCACCCGCGCACCGCGTTCCACGGCGAGCTGGACGGCGGCGCTGCCGACGCTCCCGGACGCACCGTTGACGAGGAGCAGAACGCCGCCCCCGACCCTGAGCTGGTCGAGCGCCCGGGTGGCCGTCTCCACCGCGGCGGGCAGCGCGGCGGCTGCCGGGAAGTCGAGCGACGGCGGGATCGGCGCGTAAGGGGACAGCACCGTCAGCTCGGCCTGGGCCGCACCGTCGGGGGCGAAGCCGTACACGCGGTCGCCGACGGCCACATCCGTGACCCCCTCGCCGAGTTCGTCGACGACACCGGCCGCCTCGTGGCCCAGGGTCTGCGGTAGCTCCTCGTCCATCAGCCCCTCGCGCTTCTTCCAGTCGCTCGGGTTGACGCCGGCGGCACGCACCGCGATCCGGACCTCGCCGGGACCCGGCCGCGGATCCGGTAGATCCACGATCTCCAGCACCTCGGGCCCCCCGAACCGGCTGAACCGCACTGCCTTCACGACTGCCTCCGCTCTCGCCCCGCACACCCGCCGCGCGCCCGACGGTGCGGGCGCCTCCGCACGGGCACCGTACGGAACGTACGACACCCGTGCCTGCGCCTCGCCGGGTGAGTCGGCGCGGTACGCGCGTGAGCGGTGCCGTGACGCTAGTCGTTCAGGCGGGCGAGGAGCAGGTTGGGGTCCTGGGCGGTGACGTAGGCGGCGCTCGTCACGTAGACGGTGCGACCGCGCAGGGCGACGGAGGTGGGGTTCTGGAGGCCGTCGGCCCGGGTGAGGACGATGGAGTGGCTGCCGTCGGGCTGTACGAGGGCGACCTGGCTGGTGCCGTTGAGGGTGGCGAGCAGGCGGTCGCCGTGGCCGGTGAAGGCGAAGTCGTCGATGCCCGGCAGGCCGGTGGCCCTGATCCGGGCCCGGCCGGCGTGTCCGTCCGGGAGGACGGGGATGCGGACGACGGTGCCCCGGTCGAGGTTGCCGGCCCAGACCGCACCGTTGTGGACCTTCAGCCCGTTGGCGCCGAGGAAGCCCGTGGAGGCCAGTTCGGGGGCGGTCGACCAGGCGGTGGCGGTGCCGCCGGTGGTGGGCACGCGCCAGATGGTGCCGAGCACGGAGTCGGTGACGTAGAGGGTACGGCCGCGGGCGTCCAGGGCGAGGCCGTTGGGCAGGCCGTCGGCGGGCAGCGCGGCGATCCGCTCGGGCCGGCCGCCCGGCCGCAGACGCCAGACGCCGGTCAGGTCGGAGGTGCCGGTGGCGTACAGGAAGTACAGGGTGCCGTCGTGGGCGCGGGTGATGCCGACGGTCAGCGGGAAGCCCAGCACCGGCGTGTGGACGCCGCCGTCGGCCGGCTTCGGCAGGGTGGCCAGGATTCGGGTGGTGGTGCCGTCGCGGGACACCTTGGCGACCTGCCGGCCCGCGGCGAAGGTCACGTACGCGTCGCCGCCCGGTGCCAGGGCGATGTTCTCGGGGGTCCGTCCCGAGGCCAGGTCGAAGTGCGCGGCGATCCGCGCGTTGTCCAACGACCCGGAGACGGCGGTCGACGCCACGGCCGTCGTCGACGGTGTTTCCGCCGGTGCGGACGCCGACGCCGGTGCCGAGGCCAGTGCCGCCGTCAGGGCCGTGACGAGGACGGCCGCCGACGCGGAGAGGGTGGAGAGCTTCTTGACCATGGTTCCTTCACTTGTTTTCGGGCATGCGGCAGCAACACGCCGACACATGAGGGTTGTTGGAGGAGACGGGAGAGGAGATGTGCGGGCGCGAGGCCCGGTCAGGCGATGGGCGTCCGGGGTTCCGGGCGCGCCGGGACGGTCCGGAGGGACTCCGGCACGACGGATGCGGGGCCGGCCGGCGGGGCGGACCGCACGGCCTGGGCGAGCAGGGTGAGGGCGGCACGCGAGGACGAGTCCGACGCGGCCGTGGCGACGACGACGGCGGGCCCCGGACTGTCGCTGAGGGTCTGCTGCGTGAGGGTCAGCGCACCGACCAGCGGGTGCCGCATCGCATAGGCCGCGACACTGCACGCCCTGACCCGGTGGTCCGCCCACATCGACGCGAACTCCGCGCTCTTCGAACTGAGTTCGCCCACCAGCGCGTGCAACGCCCCGTCGTCCGGGTGCCGTCCCGCCACCAGCCGGAGGTTGCCCACCACCGCCCTGGCCTTGCCCGGCCAGTCCGCGTACAGCTCGCGGGTGTGACCGTCGAGGAACACCAGCCGGGCCATGTTGGGCCGTCCGGCCGCCGACTCCGGTGCCTGCGGGGCGAGATGGCCGGCGAACAGGGCGTGCCCCAGGCGGTTCCACGCCAGCACATCACTGCGCCGGCCGAGCACCACCGCCGGAACGTCCCCGAGCGCGTCGAGGAGTTGACGCATCGCCTCGGTCACGCGTTCCGGAGCGGGCCGCCGCCCCCGCGGGCGTTGCCGGTCCGCGCGGGCCAGGTGACGCAGGTGCCGCGCCTCGGACTCGTCGAGCCGCAGCGCGCGGGCGATCGCGTCCAGCACCTCCGGTGAGGCACTCTGCGACTGGCCCTGCTCCAGCCGCGTGTAGTAGGAGACGCTCACGCCCGCCAGCAGGGCCAGCTCCTCGCGCCGGAGCCCCGGCACGCGCCGCCGTTCCCCGTACGTGGCCACTCCGACGTCCTCGGGACGCAACTGAGCACGCCGCGTCCGCAGGAAGTCCCCGAGGTGCGATGTTCCGTTCATGACTCCGAGTATCGGCGCCCCGGCGCCATCCAGCCTGCCCCGGCTGTGGGTAGGCAACGGCGGGTCCGGTACGCCGGTGATTCGGCCCATTCCGTGATCAACTGCCGCAAGATAGGCTCGTGGAAATGCCGGGAACGCGGAGCCGTCGGCGATCGCACCCCACGGAGAGGCCGGTCATGAACATCCCCTTCTTGGAAAAATGGCGCAGGCGCCATCCGGCGCACCAGGACCGGGCGCTCGCCGCCGCCTTCGAGGACGACCCGGACGGTGTCGCCGAACTGCTCTCGGAGTGCGAACTGCTCCGCTCCCAGGCCGCGGCCGTCGGCCTCGAACTGGACGACACCCCGGCCTCGTTGGCGGCGCTCGACCAGCTTCTGCCGCTGTGGCGCGACGACCCCGAGGCGCTTCCCTGGCTCGGCAACGACGCCGGCCTCTACCTCGGCACGGTCGTCGTCCGCACGGTCCCCGGCGCGTCCTGGCACGTCTGGCCCGGCGGCAGCCCCGCCGTCCGGCTGCCCTCGGGCCGC
Organism: Streptomyces sp. NPDC048643; assembly: GCF_040650615.1. NCBI lineage: Bacteria > Bacillati > Actinomycetota > Actinomycetes > Kitasatosporales > Streptomycetaceae > Streptomyces > Streptomyces sp. NPDC048643. The sequence goes on along the minus strand of NZ_JBEZHO010000068.1, from coordinate 35,003 downwards.
GAGATCGCGGTCGTCGAGGCGGGCCTCGACTGGGCCGTCCAAGGCGTCCCCGAACTGTCCCAGACGTACGCCGAAGCCTCCGAGGGGTAGCCGAAGTGCTCGCGCCGGCCCCGCTCCCAGGGCACTCCTCGAAGCCCGGACGTGCCGGAAGCGTGCCATCCGGGGGATCGCACGGAGTGTCGTGATGAGGTCGTGATGCAGCCTCAAATACGGTTAATTGCTCTGCGTGCGTGTCGTCCCTTAAGTCCAGTTTTGCGTCGATAGTTTGCGTTGACCGACACAGCTGAGAGTGGGCAGGACCGAATGGCCGTCGATCCGTTGATCGAGCTGCACGACGTCACCACGTACTTCGGGGAGCTGCATGTTCCGCAGGACGTCGACCTCACCGCCGGCACAGGGGAGGCGACCGCCGTCACCGGTCCGCCGGTACCGCGGGTATCGCGGGAAGGAGGGCAGTCCGCCCGCTGAGCCGTCCGCACCCCGGCAGAACCCCAACCGCCGTACAGCACAAGGAATCCCGCACCCGGGGGCACCGCTCCGCGAGCGGACACGCCGAACCCGCGGGCACGTCCACGGCACCAGGACGGCCCGGCCCCACGGCATCCGCGCCCCGCACGGCGTGGCCCGCCGACTCCGCACCGGGAAGCCGACCGCGCCGAACCTCGACTACGATGTGGCGTTCATCCCCGCGGTGACGGCGACCCCGCCGCTCCGCACCGGGATGTGCGCGCCGCTCACCCGGGCCGACCGGTGGGAGCGGCGCAGTCCCGAGACCGAGGCCGTGGACGTGGCACCGGCCGAACCAGGGACGCTGTTGCCGGGTGGGGTACCCCCCACCGCCCCGCCACCGTAGGGGAGCAGCAGCTCACAGGGCCAGGCCCGGCCGGCGGCAGCCGGAGATCACTGCTCGCGCAGGGGCACCGACACATACGACGGGTCGTGCTCCGGCGAGGAGAAGGTCAGCTGCGCGCCGGACGGGTTGTGCTCGATGTAGAGCGGGTCCACCGTGTCGACGACCAGGGCCAGCCGATGCCCTGCCGGGACGTCGTAGGCCGTGGAGAACAACTCCAGGTCCACACCGAACGGCTTGCCGGGCGTCCGCCCGTGGAAGGTGTACGGCGCGTTGCTGACCAGCTTGCCGAGGCCGAGCGGCCCCACGTCGTACAGATAGGCGACGAGGGTGCCGCTCTCCTTGGTCGCGGTGACCGTCGTGTGCACCCGTGCCGTGCCGCGCACCTGTTGTCCGCTCGAATACCTCTCCGACTGCCACACCGCGGCCCAGGTGCGCGGCAGCAGCGGGATCGAGGCCATCGGCGGGGTCCGCGTCAGCTGGTCGAGGATGCTGGACAGGAAGACCACTCCGCCGTCCGCGCCCGAGTCGACGTTCGTGTGGATCGTGGTGGTGCCGGCCAGGGCGATCTTCCGGCTGGTCGCGCCGACGGACTTCCAGTCCGGGTAGCCCTCGTAGCCGCCGGTGGAACGGGACTTGAGCCGCACGGGCTGCTCGCGGTCGACTCCGTTGTCGTCGCCCTTGAGGTAGTGGTCGAACCAGCGGCCGGTGTCGGTCCACACGTCGTTGGGGAGCCCGAGCAGGCCGGTCAGTTCGGCGGTGGCGTGGTCGCCGGGCCGGAACTCCAGCCGCTTGGGGCCGGTCAGCTCCTCGTAGAACCTGCCGTACTGGTTGGGCGAGAAGATCGTGTCGCCCCAGGCGTTGGCGAGGAAGACGGCGGCGCCGTTCTTGTTGAGCTGGTCGACGTAGGTCTCGGGGGAGCGCTTCCTGCCCCAGTCGATGAGGCTCTGCTCCTTGGAGAGGTTCGAGGAGAAGAAGTCCGTGAACACCTGCTGGACTTCGGGTCCGGGCCGGCCGGTGAGGTAGCCGGCGCCGTCCAGCAGGGCGGCTGCCTGGGCGTGTTGGGTGCGGTTGGAGTAGATCGAGTCGATCAGGTCGGCCCAGCCGCTGAGCGCCGCGACCGCCTTGATGCGCTTGTCGTGCGCGGCGGCGAGCAGACTGATGCCGGCCCCGTACGAGACACCCGCCATGCCGACCTTCCCGGGATCCGCCGGGGTGTTGGCGAGCGCCCAGTCGATGACCTTGGAGGCGTCGGCGGTGTCGGGCGGGCCCGCGACCTCGATCTGCCCGCCGGACTGCCAGAACCCGCGGACGTTGTAACTGACCACCACGTAGCCCGAGTTCGCGAGCTTCTGGGCCTGCGCGAGGTACTCGACCTGCGGCAGGCCCCAGCTCGTGGGCAGCACGATGAGCGGGTAGGCACGGGTGCCGTCGGCTCCCGCGGGGGTGACGACGTTGGCCTTGAGGGGCGTTCCGCCGTCTCCGGCGATGTCGACGAACCGGATGCCGCCGCTCGTGCCGCCCGCGGCCTGGGCGGCGGGGGCCATCCCGAGGCCGGCGGCGGCGATCAGCGTCGCAAAGGCGGCACCGACGGCGGACGTGCGCAGGGCGTTGCGACCGTGTCCCACGGGTCACTCCTCACTGGTCAGTGCAAAGTGACCCGACGGTAACCTCGGCGGCTACCGGAGGTAACCCGTCGGTAAGTTACGTGCGAGTAACGATTGTTGAAGAGTTCATTTCCCCGCAGACGGACCCCGCCCCCGTGTGCGGGGCGCGCGTGCGGGCGACGACCCGAGCGGCCGTCCGGGATGCCCGGCGCTACGCCAGAGCGCTCCTGGCCTGCCAGTCGGCCAACGACAGGTTCCACTCGCCGTACCCGTTCCCGGCGGCGGGCGCCCCCTTCGAACCGCTGCCGGTCACCTCGAACGGGTCGCCGACCCGGGCCCGCGCGTACAGCCAGGACGCGTCGGCGTCGCTCATGCCGATACAGCCAGAACTGTGGTTGGTGTTGCCGAAGTAGGCCGCGTTCCAGGGCGCCGCGTGCGCGTACATCCCCGACCAGGTCAGCCGCATCGAGTAGTCGACCATCTTGTCGTAGGCGTTCCCGAGGCCCACCGTCTCGGAGCGCATGTTGACGGTGCCCTCCTTGGCCATCAGCACGGAGGTCCCGCCCCACGAGGCCTTCGCACCGCCCGGGGTGCCGGCCGACACCGGGACGGACCGCAGCACCCGGCCGTCCCGGACCAGGGTCAACTGCTTGGAGCCGAGGTCGACCCGGGCGACCTGGCTCCTGCCGACGGTGAAGGACGTCGTGTAGTCACGGACGAACCAGCCGCCCCCGGCACCGGAGTTCACCGTGTCGAGGCGGGCGTCCAGCCGCACCTTCGTGCCCGCCTTCCAGTACGTCTTCGGCCGCCAGTCGACGCGGTCCCTGCCGTCGTGGTTCGTCACCCAGCCCCAGGACCCTGTCGTGTGGTTCGACGTGGTCACCGAGAGGTGGCGTTCGACGGCTGCCTTGTTCTTCACCGGACGGTCGAACACGATCGACACCGGCTGCGCGACACCGACCGTGGTGCCCTTGCCGGGCGCCAGGGTGAGCTTGTTGATCTTGCCCGGACGGAACGGCTTCGCCCGCTCTGCGGCCGGGCTCGCCGTCGGCTCCGGCGAGGTCCGCACCGCGTCCGCCGCGGCGGGGGAGCCGCCGGAGCAGGCGCTGAGGACGACCGCGGACGCGGCCGTGGTGAGGGTGAGCAGGGAGCGGCGTATGCGACGCAAGGGGACGTACCTCCGTACAGGCTGTGGACCGTACGGAAAGAGACGGAAACGTCCTTTTGGGTTGCTCGATGCCGTTTATGTCACATCCGCGACAGGAGGCACCGGGGAGGGGCGGGGTGCGCGGCAGGGGAGTGTGGGACGCGCCACCCCGCCCGTAGCGGCACCGCCCGCACCCACGCGGCCCGCCAGCCCCCGCCCGCCTCGCCTGCGCCGTTGCGGTGCCCGCTCGCGCTCCGGTGCCCGCTCGCCCTCCGGTGCGCTCGCCCTCCCCTCGTCGGCCGCTCAGGACTCCGCGCGGTGCTTGGAGCCCGCCGCCGCGGTGGGTGCCGGCGTCGGCAGGGGGGCCTGGGCGGCGCGCGTGACGTCCGCGACGACCTCGACGACATCGGGACCGTACGCCTGCGAGTTCACGACCTTCAGCAGCAGGACGAAGCTGCTGCCGCCGTGCTTGCGGGCCAGACGCGCGTGGTTGCGGGCGAGGTAACGGGTCGCCGCCTGATTGGTGATCGCGCGCTGCCCGCAGAAAAGGAACACCGGTCGCGCGTCACGGCCCTGGCCCGCGGTGAGCCGGCCGAGGATCACGTACTCGCCCCGGCCCGCCTCCAGGCGGTACCGCTCGCTGCCGATCTGGAACGCGCCCCGATCAGGACCCGGCTCGGAGTCGACGTTCACCCGTATACCGGGCAGCAGCGAGTGCAGATGCGCCGCCATGCGCCGGTTCGACGACGGGCCGCCCACACAGAACTCCGTCCGCTCCCCGAAACCCTGCTGCGTGGCGTCGTGCGCGATGACCTGGGCATGCGCACCACAGTCCTTGATCAGCGCGGACAGCTCCAGCAGCGCGAACACGTCGTGGCGCATCACCGTGAGTTCGGGCCCACCCGCCTCGCGGTTCACCACCAGCAGCGACTCGGAGTTGTCGGGGAGCCCGAAGAACGCCTGCTTGCGCCGCAGTTTGCGCTTCCACAGATAGGTACGGGCGAGCCAGCCGAGCGCGGCACTGATGCCGGCCGCCAGGACGCCGAGGACGATGTTCCGCACGTCGTCAGTCATGGGCGCGCATGCTAGCGGGCCCACGGAAACACGTTCGAGGGGGTCCTGACGCGAGCATGGCATCAACGTTACGCTGCGCCCACGGCTGTTGACTGGAGGTACGGATGCGTCGCCCTGTTGCGCGGAATCTGGCGGTCCTGGCGGTTTCGGCGACGGTGATGACGGTCGGTGCCGCGGCACCCCCCGCAGCACCGGCCGCAACCGGCACCGCGAGAACGACCGGCGCGAAGACACCCGTCGCGGTCGGCTACGGAGGCGCCGTCGCCAGCGTCGACCAGGACGCCTCCGCCGCCGGCATCGAGGTCCTGAGGAACGGCGGCAACGCCGTGGACGCCGCCGTCGCCACGGCGGCCGCCCTCGGCGTCACCGAGCCCTACTCCTCCGGCATCGGCGGAGGCGGCTACTTCGTCTACTACGACGCCAAGTCCCGTACCGTGCACACGATCGACGGACGCGAGACGGCACCCCTGACCGCCGACTCCGGACTGTTCCTGGAGAACGGCAAGCCCCTCGCCTTCGCCGACGCCGTCACCAGCGGCCTCAGCGTGGGCACACCGGGCACCCCCGCGACCTGGCAGACGGCCCTGGACACCTGGGGCAGCAAACGCCTGGGCAGCGTCCTGAAGCCCGCCGAGCGCCTCGCCCGCGACGGGTTCACCGTCGACGACACCTTCCGCACCCAGACCGAGGCCAACCAGGCCCGGTTCGCGAACTTCCCCGCCACCGCGGAACTGTTCCTGCCCGGCGGCTCCCTCCCCGTCGTCGGCTCCACGTTCAAGAACCCCGATCTGGCCCGCACCTACACGGAGTTGGGGGACAAGGGGATGGGCGCCGTCTACCACGGCCGCCTCGGACGGGAGATCGTCGACACCGCCCGGAAACCGCCCGTGGACCCCGCCTCCGGCTACAACGCCCGCCCCGGCAAGCTGACCGCACGCGACCTCGCCGCCTACGAAGCGAAACGCCAGGCACCCACCAAGGCCTCGTACCGCGGCCTGAACGTCTACTCCATCGCCCCGTCCTCCTCCGGCGGAACCACCGTCGGTGAAGCCCTCAACATCCTGGAGAACACGGACCTCTCGAAGGCGAGCGAGGCACGCTACCTCCACCGCTTCATCGAGGCGAGCCGCATCGCGTTCGCCGACCGGGGCCGCTGGGTCGGCGACCCGGCCTTCGAGGACGTCCCCACCAAGAGCCTGCTCACACAGAAGTACGCCGACTCCCGCGGCTGCCTCATCAAGGACGACGCCGTCCTCACCAGCCCCCTCGCCCCCGGCGACCCGAGCCACCCCGCCGCCTGCACCACCGCCGGGAAGGCCGCCCCCACGACGTACGAGGGCGAGAACACCACCCACCTGACGGTCGCCGACAAGTGGGGCAACGTCGTCTCCTACACCCTGACCATCGAACAGACCGGCGGCAGCGGCATCACCGTCCCCGGACGCGGATTCCTCCTCAACAACGAACTGACCGACTTCTCCTTCGCGCCCGCCGACCCCGCCGTCCACGACCCCAACCTGCCCGGCCCCGGCAAACGACCGCGCTCGTCGATCTCCCCGACCATCGTCCTCGACCGCCACAGCCGGCCCGTCGTCGCCCTCGGCTCACCCGGCGGCGCGACCATCATCACCACCGTCCTGCAGACCCTGACCGAGTTCGTCGACCGGGGCCTCCCCCTCGTCGACGCGATCGCCGCACCCCGCGCGAGCCAGCGCAACGCCGCCCAGACCGAACTCGAACCCGCCCTCTACGACAGCCCGTTGAGGGCCCGGCTCGAAGCCATCGGCCACTCCTTCAAGCCGAACCCCGAGATCGGCGCCGCCACCGGCGTCCAACGCCTCCCGAACGGCGCATGGCTGGCCGCGGCGGAGAAGGTACGCCGAGGCGGCGGTTCCGCGATGGTGGTGCGACCGGCGCCCTAGACACCCTCGGCGCGACGCCACGATCCGGGCGAGAACCCACCTCGCCCGGATCACCCCGCTCCAAAACCGGACCCCCGGGGGAACGGCCCCCGCCCCGGCGGCCGAAGCCCGCGCCTCATTCGGCGCACCGCCAGGACACGCCGACACCACCGAACCAGGTGCCACCTTCCACCGCCCCGCCACGCGGCGAGCCACCCATCCGCCGGCCGGACCTGGCCGACCCCCAACACGCCGACGGGGGAGGGGAGTAGGGTCGCCCCACATTCGGCGCGCCCGAAGCGGAGCACACCGAATGATCCATCTTTGACGGCACTGCGCCCGCACCGAAAACTCCCTGTAGCCGATCCGTAACACGGCTGGTGTTTTCTACCGGACCGGGGCACTCCAGTCGGGCGGGAGTTGGGTGATGACTGTAGAACAACTCCCTGGACAGGTACGGGAGTTCGCACGCTACCTGAACGAGCTGATGGACCGGCTCGATCAGGGCGGCGGCTGGTGCGGAGTCTTCTGGCAACGCGACCCCGACGGCATGCGCGCCTGCCTCGACGGCTGGGAAGTACCCCCCTGGGACGTCGTCGAAGCACTCCTCCAAGACCTCCTCGCCGGATACGGCGACCGGGCCACAGCCCAGGAGACCGACCGCGCCCGCACCCTCCACCACGCCTCACTCACCGCCCACGACGCCCGCCCCGGCGGCCGGAACGCCCTCGGCGACCGCCTCGACGTCATGCTCCGCGAACAGCGCTACGCCGCCGAACGCCAGACGGAACTGGCCCGCCTCCTCCACACCGCCGGCACCCACGAGGAGGCAGACGCCATCCGCCTCGACCTCGCCTGGGCCCACGACGACCACGAACGCGCCACCGCCCGCTGCGCCGAACTCCGCCACCGCATCGACCGCATCGACCGCCGCGCACGGACCGCACCGGCCCACCCCGCGCCCGCACCCGACGGCACCTGGACCCCGCAGCCGCAGAACCGGTCCCACCCCACCGAACCGGACACCCACCCGCGCGAACCCGCACCGGCCGCCCCCGGCTCGCACACCACCCCCTACGCGGACCGGTACGACACCGGCCCGAACCCCGCCGCCTCCCCCACCCCGGCCCCCGCACACGACCCCCACCCATGGGTCCCCGCCCAGGGCGGCCCGAGGAACACACCGGCCGACCCCACACCCCACACCCATCAACACCGGACACCAGGCCGGCACCGCGACGACACCCCCGCACCCGACGGCCGCCCCCAACCCACCACCCAGCAGCCCGCGTTCGCACCGGCCGCAGCCGACAGCCCCGCCGCACCCACCGCCAAACGCTCCAAACGCCGCACCCGGGGCAGCGCCCGCTTCGCCGGAATGACCGAAGCGGACACCGGCCCCACCCCCCTACCCGACACGGCGCCCACCCTCCCCGCCCCCGCCGCACCCGGCCGCCGCACACCACGCGGCGCCCGCTTCGCCGGAGCCGCCGAAGAACCCGCACCCCACCCCGCCCCCGCCACCACCCCACCCGACGACGACGCCCGGCACCACACCACACAGACCGTCGCCACCCTCACCCGGCTCCGCGCCGAAGGCCGCAGCGGCGAAGCACACGCCCTGCTCGTCGAAGCCGCCCACTGGCCCGCCGCACGCTTCCCCCACCTCGCCACCGAACTCCACCGCCACGGACTCGACGCCGACTGGGCCACCCTCCTGTGGGAAGCCGCCTCCCTGCCCGCCGACCGGCTCGTCGCCGCCGCCGACGCCCTCACCGCCGCAGGCCGCACCACCGACGGACAGCAAATGCTCCGCCAAGGCGTCGCCCGCCCCGCCCCCGAGATCGGCGCAGCCGTCCTCGCCCTCGCCGACCAGGGCCGCCACCGCGAACTCGGCGCACTCCTCAGCGCCTACGTCCGCGTCCGCACCCCCGAAGAAGCCGCCCGCAGCGCCCAGCCCGACCCGCAACGCCTCGTCCCGCTCCTCCTCGAAGCCGCCCGCACCGTCTCCGACCAACGCCACTGGGACCTCGTCCACGCCCTGCGCGTCGCCGGCTTCACCTCATGACCACCCGCCCCGAGGCGACCGCACCACCCGCACACCCACCCCGCAGGCCAGGCCCGTCGGCCACACCCACCGGCCACCCGCCCCTCCTCCGATCGGGCCCCATCGCCCGGGCCACCGGCCACGTCCTTCACCCGTGGGAGTGGGAAACGTGATCGACTCAGCGGGGTAACGACGACGGTCTTGGCAAGGCTGTCCGGGGGGCTTACCTTCGAGCCTCTACCGCCTTTGTCTACGGGCGTAGAAGCTCTCTGACGTCCCGTCGAAGGAGCAGCTCATGGCCAACGTCGTACGCGCCGCCCTCGTCCAGGCCACCTGGACCGGCGACACCGCATCCATGATCGCCAAGCACGAGGAACACGCCCGCGAGGCGGCCCGGCAAGGCGCCAAGGTCATCGGATTCCAGGAAGTCTTCAACGCCCCCTACTTCTGCCAGGTCCAGGAACCCGAGCACTACAACTGGGCCGAACCCGTCCCCGACGGCCCCACCGTCACCCGCATGCGCGAACTCGCACGCGAAACCGGCATGGTCATCATCGTGCCCGTGTTCGAAGTCGAACAGACCGGCTTCTACTACAACACCGCGGCCGTGATCGACGCCGACGGCACCTACCTCGGCAAATACCGCAAACACCACATCCCCCAGGTCAAAGGCTTCTGGGAGAAGTACTACTTCAAGCCCGGAAACCTCGGCTGGCCCGTCTTCGACACCGCCGTCGGCAAAATCGGCGTCTACATCTGCTACGACCGCCACTTCCCCGAAGGCTGGCGCCAACTCGGCCTCAACGGCGCCCAACTCGTCTACAACCCCTCCGCCACCTCCCGCGGACTCTCCGCCCACCTCTGGCAACTCGAACAACCCGCCGCAGCCGTCGCCAACGAATACTTCATCGCCGCCATCAACCGCGTCGGCCAAGAGGAATACGGCGACAACGACTTCTACGGCACCTCCTACTTCGTCGACCCCCGCGGCCAGTTCGTCGGAGACCCCGCCGACGACAAAACCGAAGAACTCATCGTCCGCGACCTCGACTTCGACCTCATCGAAGAAGTCCGCCAACAATGGGCCTTCTACCGCGACCGCCGCCCCGACGCCTACGAAGGCCTGGTGCAGCCGTGACCGACCTCCACACCCGCCACAAAGCCGTCCTCCCCGACTGGCTCACCCTCTACTACGAAGACCCCATCGAAATCACCCACGGCGAAGGCCGCCACGTCTGGGACACCGACGGCAACAAATACCTCGACTTCTTCGGCGGCATCCTCACCACCATGACCGCCCACGCCCTCCCCGAAGTCACCAAAGCCGTCAGCGAACAAGCCGGCCGCATCATCCACACCTCGACCCTCTACCTCAACCGGCAGATGGTCGACCTCGCCGAACGCATCGCCCAACTCTCCGGCATCCCCGACGCCCGCGTCTTCTTCACCACCTCCGGCACCGAAGCCAACGACACCGCCCTCCTGCTCGCCACCACCCACCGGCAGAGCAACCAGATCCTCGCCATGCGCAACAGCTACCACGGCCGCTCCTTCAGCTCCGTCGGCATCACCGGCAACAAAGGCTGGTCACCCACCAGCCTCTCCCCCCTCCAGACCCAGTACGTCCACGGCGGCGTCCGCACCCGAGGCCCCTACGCCCACCTCGACGACGACGCCTTCATCACCGCCTGCGTCGACGACCTCAAAGACCTCCTCGGCCACACCCGCACCCCCGCCGCACTCATCGCCGAACCCGTCCAAGGCGTCGGAGGCTTCACCGCACCACCCGACGGCCTCTACGCAGCCTTCCGCGACGTCCTCCACCAACACGGCATCCTCTGGATCGCCGACGAAGTACAGACCGGCTGGGGACGCACCGGCGAGCACTTCTGGGGCTGGCAGGCCCACGCCGCCTCCGGACCACCCGACATCCTCACCTTCGCCAAAGGCATCGGCAACGGCATGTCCATCGGCGGCGTCGTCGCCCGCGCCGACATCATGAACACCCTCGACTCCAACTCCATCTCCACCTTCGGCGGCTCACCCATCACCATGGCCGCCGGACTCGCCAACCTCACCTACCTCCTCGAACACGACCTCCAAGGCAACGCCCGACGCGTCGGCGGCCTCCTCATCGAACGCCTCCGCGCCATCACCGCCCACCTCGACGGCGTACGCGAAGTCCGCGGACGCGGCCTCATGATCGGCATCGAACTCGTCAAACCCGGCACCGACGAAGCCGACCCCCAAGCCGCCGCAGCCGTCCTCGAAACAGCCCGCCGAGAAGGCCTCCTCATCGGCAAGGGCGGCGGCCACAACACCAGCGTCCTCCGCATCGCACCACCCCTCACCCTCACCGTCGCCGAAGCCGAAGAAGGCGCCACCATCCTCGAACACGCCCTCACAACAGCCCGGTAACACCCCACGCGCACCCGCCGAACCGCACCCGCCGACACACGCGGCCCCACACACCGCCGCCCCCACCCCGGCACCAGCGCACCACCGGCGAACCGAACCACCGAACAAGGGGAACGCCGACATGACCACCACCCCGGAACCAGCCCTGTCAGTACGCCAGATCCTCACCCTGGACCGCGTACTCGCCGGACAACCCGAGGTGGTGGCCGGCGCCGGACACCTCGACCGCACCGTCCGCTGGGTCCACGTCGCCGAAGCCGCCGACGTCGGCGTCATGCTCACCGGCGGCGAAATGATCCTCACCACCGGCGTCCTCCTCGCAGACGACCCCGACGCACAGACCGACTACATCAACTCCCTGCACCACGCAGAAGCAGCCGCCGTCGTCCTCGGACTCGGCCGCGCCTTCCCCACACCACCCGACCCCACGCGCCGCGCCGCCGAACGCTGCGGACTCCCCATGGTCGTCCTCCACCGACCCTTCCCCTTCGCCGAACTCACCGAAGAAGTCCAATCCCGCCTCGTCCGCGCCAAATTCGCCACCGTCACCCTCTCCGAAACCATCCGCACCGCACTCACCACCCTCATCACCAACGGCGCCCCCCTCCAACACCTCCTCGACGAAATCGCCACCCACACCGGCTGCCCCGTCGTCCTCACCAACCTCGCCCACCGCGTCCTCGCCACCGCCGGCGAACACCACGCCGTCGACGACATCCTCCGCGACTGGGACCGCATCGCCCGACAAGCAGGACACAACGAAGGACACGGCTGGATCCGCGCCGAACTCCACGGACGCGGACAACACTGGGGCCGCATCGTCCTCTGCGGCCACCCCGGCGACACCACCACCGGCCGACTCCTCGCCGACCGCGCAGCCGAAGCCCTCGTCCTCCACCACATCCTCGGCGGCCCCACCCACACCTGGGAACAACACTCAGCCCACAGCCTCCTCACCGACCTCACCAACAACACCCAACCCGCCCGCCACCTCCTCCCACGCGCCCGCGCCGCCGGCCTCCCCGTCAACCGCCGCACCTTCGTCCCCCTCGCCACACACGACACCGACCCCACCCAACTCGACCGCGTCCTCCGCCTCCTCGGCCTCCCCGGCCTCACCGCCGAACTCACCGACGGCACCACCGCCGCCCTCCTCAGCCTCGCCCCCGACCAGGACGCCCACGCCCTCACCACCCACCTCGCCACCCGACTCCGCCACGAAACCGGCACCCCCACCACCCTCGCCGCCGCCCCACCCCGCACCACCTGGGACGACATCCCCACCGGCCTCCGCGAAGCCCTCCACATCGCCCAAGCCACCGCCGACACACCCCCCGACCACACCCACCCCCCACTCCTCACCCTCCGCGACATCCACCTCCGCGGACTCGTCCGCCTCCTCCGCGACGACCCCCACCTCCAAGCCTTCGCCGAACGCGAACTCGACGGCCTCCTCACCACCGCCAACCCCGAACACGACCTCCTCTCCGTCCTGCGCACCTACCTCGCCACCGGCCGCAACAAATCACGCACCGCCCAGCTCCACCACGTCAGCCGCCCCGCCCTCTACCGCCGCCTCGAAACCATCCAGACCCGCCTCGGCATCGACCTCGACGACTTCGAACAAGCCGCCTCCATCCACATCGCCCTCCTCGCCCACGACGCCCAACACCACTGAACCCACACCCCACGCAACACCACTGAACCCACACCCCCGAAACCCCCGACCACCCACCCGAAACACCCCACGACCCGGAGGTGACACCGTGCAACGCCACCCCACCCCAGACGTGACACCGTGCACCTCAAACCGAACCACCAGGCTTCCTAGGCTCCTCACACACCGAGCCGACCGGAGGTCACCATGACCAAAGTGATCCGCGCCGCCGTCTTCCAGACCGCATGGACCGGCGACAAAGAAACAATGATCCAAGCCCACGAACAAGCCGCCCGCGACGCCGCCGCCCAAGGCGCCCAGATCCTGTGCTTCCAAGAACTCTTCTACGGCCCCTACTTCTGCCAAATCCAGGACAAAGAGTTCTACGCCTACGCCGAAAAAATCCCCGAAGGCCCCATCGTCCAACGCTTCCAGACCCTCGCCGCAGAACTCGGCCTCGTCCTCGTCCTCCCCATGTACGAAGAAGAACAGCCCGGCGTCCTCTACAACACCGCCGCCGTCATCGACGCCGACGGCACCTACCTCGGCAAGTACCGCAAAACCCACATCCCCCAAGTCCCCGGATTCTGGGAGAAGTTCTACTTCCGCCCCGGCAACAGCGGCTGGCCCGTCTTCGACACCGCCGTCGGCAGAATCGGCGTCTACATCTGCTACGACCGCCACTTCCCCGAAGGCTGGCGCGCCCTCGGCCTCGCCGGAGCCGAAATCGTCTTCAACCCCTCCGCCACCTCCCGCGGCCTCTCCGCCTACCTCTGGCAACTCGAACAACCCGCCGCAGCCGTCGCCAACGAATACTTCATCGCCGCCATCAACCGCGTCGGCCAAGAGGAACACGGCGACAACGACTTCTACGGCACCTCCTACTTCGTCGACCCCGAAGCCCAGTTCGTCGGCGAGATCGCCAGCGACAAACAACCCGAACTCGTCGTCCGCGACCTCGACATGAACAAACTCCGCACCGTCCGCGACCGCTGGCAGTTCTACCGCGACCGCGCCCCCGGCACCTACGGCCCCCTCACAGCCCCCTGACCACCCACCCCCACCCCCACGCACACACAACCGGAAGGAGAGGGAGCATGAGCCGAACCGTCATCCGTGGCGGACTCGTCATCACCGCATCCGACGAGATCCACGCCGACGTCCTGATCGAGGACGGCCGCATCGCCGCCCTCGCCGCGACCGGCACCCCCACGGCAGAGACCTGGACCGCCGACCGCACCATCGACGCCACCGGCAAATACGTCATCCCCGGCGGCGTCGACGCACACACCCACATGGAACTCCCCTTCGGCGGCACCTTCGCCTCCGACACCTTCGAAACCGGCACCCGCGCCGCCGCCTGGGGAGGCACCACCACCATCATCGACTTCGCCGTCCAAAGCGTCGGCCACACCCTGCGCGAAGGACTCGACACCTGGAACGCCAAAGCCGACGGCAACTGCGCCATCGACTACGGCTTCCACATGATCGTCTCCGACGTCAACCAGGACACCCTCAAGGAAATGGACCTGCTCGTCGAAGAAGGAGTCACCTCCTTCAAGCAGTTCATGGCCTACCCCGGCGTCTTCTACAGCGACGACGGCCAGATCCTCCGCGCCATGCAACGCTCCGCCGAGAACGGCGGACTCATCATGATGCACGCCGAGAACGGCATCGCCATCGACGTCCTCGTCGAACAGGCCCTCGCCCGCGGCGAGACCGACCCCCGCTACCACGGCGAAGTACGCAAAGCCCTCCTCGAAGCCGAAGCCACCCACCGCGCCATCAAACTCGCCCAGGTCGCCGGCGCACCCCTCTACGTCGTCCACGTCTCCGCCACCGAAGCCCTCGCCGAAATCGCCCACGCCCGCGACGAAGGCCTCAACGTCTTCGGCGAAACCTGCCCCCAGTACCTCTTCCTGTCGACCGACAACCTCGCCGAACCCGACTTCGAAGGCTCCAAATACGTCTGCAGCACCCCCCTCCGCCCCAAGGAACACCAAGCCGCCCTCTGGCGCGGCCTGCGCACCAACGACCTCCAGGTCGTCTCCACCGACCACTGCCCCTTCTGCTTCACCGGCCAGAAAGAACTCGGCCGCGGCGACTTCTCCAAGATCCCCAACGGCCTCCCCGGCGTCGAGAACCGCATGGACCTCCTCCACCAGGCCGTCGTCGACGGACACATCACCCGCCGCCGCTGGATCGAGATCGCCTGCGCCACCCCCGCCCGCATGTTCGGCCTCTACCCGAAGAAGGGCACCATCGCCCCCGGCGCCGACGCCGACATCGTCATCTACGACCCCCACGCCGAGCAGACCATGTCCGTCGAGACCCACCACATGAACGTCGACTACTCCGCCTACGAGGGAAAACGCGTCACCGGCCAGGTCGAGACCGTCCTCTCCCGCGGCGAACTCGTCATCACCGAGCGGGAGTTCACCGGACGCGCCGGCCACGGCGTCTACACCCCCCGCTCCACCTGTCAGTACCTTCTCTGAGAGACCAGGAGCGGCGCCATGGACTTCGGACTCGTCCTGCAGACAGACCCCCCGGCCTCCCGCGTCATCGAACTGATGCAACGCGCCGAGGCCAACGGCTTCACCCACGGCTGGACCTTCGACTCGGCCGTCCTGTGGCAGGAACCCTTCGTCATCTACAGCCAGATCCTCGCCAACACCCGGACCCTGACCGTCGGACCGATGGTCACCAACCCCGGCACCCGCACCTGGGAGGTCACCGCCTCCACCTTCGCCACCCTCAACGACATGTACGGCAACCGCACCGTCTGCGGCATCGGCCGCGGCGACTCCGCCATGCGCGTCGCCGGCCGCAAACCCAACACCCTCGCCCGCATCAGCGGCGCCATGAAAGTCATCCGCGCCCTCGGCCGCGGCGAGGAAGCCGACCTCGGCGGCACCGTCATCAGGTTCCCCTGGGTCAAACCCGGCGCCGAACTGCCCGTCTGGATGGCCGCCTACGGCCCCAAGGCCCTCAAAATGACCGGCGAGGAAGCCGACGGCTTCATCCTCCAGCTCGCCGACCTCTACCTCACCGAATACATGGTCAAGGCCGTCAAGGACGCCGCCGCCGACGCCGGACGCGACCCCGCCGACGTGAAGATCTGCGTCGCCGCCCCCGCGTACATCACCGAGGACGACTCACCCGAGGCACTCGCCCACGCCCGCGAACAGTGCCGCTGGTTCGGCGGCATGGTCGGCAACCACGTCGCCGACCTCGTCACCAAATACGGCGAACACTCCGCGGCCGTCCCCGAGGAACTCACCGACTACATCAAGGCCCGCGAAGGCTACGACTACGCCCACCACGGACGCGCCGACAACCCCGACACCGCGTTCGTCCCCGACGAGATCATCGACCGCTTCTGCCTGATCGGCCCGGCGGAACGGCACATCGAGAAGCTGAACGCGCTGCGCGCACTGGGCGTCGACCAGTTCGCGGTGTACGACATGCACGACGCGCAGGAGGCCACCATCGACGCCTACGGCAAGAAGGTCATTCCGGGCGTCAACGGACAGTAATGGAAATCTGTCATCTGTCATCCGATATCTGACAGTTGTCAGTCGTCATCCGTCGATGGTCACGACGGATGGCAGGGGCCCTTGAGGTCCCCCCCGTTCGCCCCTTCCCGCCGTCCCGGGAAGGGGTCCAGGGCGCTCGCCGCGCACCCCCCCGCAGGATGTCCCGCACGGCCTCTCCTGTCACTCCTCACCGATTGGCCTGCCCATGACAGAGACCGTCTCTCCGGACAGTCCGTCCGGCTCCGGACACGTCACGCTCCCTGACGGCCGCGTGGAGATCGCACCCGACGCTCCCGCGCCGAGCGGCCCCTACGCGAACGAGGACCTGCTCCCGGTCCCCGTCGAGAAGCGGACCTGGACCACCTACAATTTTTCCGCCCTCTGGGTCGGCATGGCCCACAACACCGCTTCCTGGACCCTTGCTTCGGGGCTGATAGCCGTCGGCATGGACTGGAAGCAGGCCGTCTTCACGATCGCGCTCGCCAACCTGATCGTGCTGGTCCCGATGCTCCTCACCGGGCACGCGGGGCCGAAGTACGGTATCCCGTTCCCGGTCTTCGCCCGCGCGTCCTTCGGGGTCCGCGGGGCCAATCTTCCCGCGGTCGTTCGGGCGTTGGTGGCGTGCGGCTGGTTCGGCATCCAGACCTGGATCGGCGGCGAGGCGATCTACTTCCTCGCCGGCAAGCTCTTCGGTGAGGGATGGCGCAACGCCTCGCAGATCGGCGGTCACGCCTGGACCATGTGGCTGTCCTTCGCCCTCTTCTGGGTGCTCCAGCTCGCCATCATCTATCGGGGTATGGAGACCATCCGCCGCTTCGAGAACTGGGCCGCGCCCTTCGTCCTCGTCGGGGCCGGCGTGATGCTCTGGTGGATGAGCAGCAAGGCCGGCGGGTTCGGGCCGTTGCTCGACCAGCCGTCCAAGCTCGGCTGGGGCGGGGACTTCTGGAAGCTGTTCTGGCCCTCGCTGATGGGCATGATCGGGTTCTGGTCGACGCTGTCGTTGAACATCCCGGACTTCACCCGGTACGGGAAGAGCCAGCGGGCGCAGACCTGGGGCCAGGCCCTCGGCCTCCCCACCACGATGACGTTGTTCGCGTTCCTGTCGGTCATGGTGACGTCGGGTTCGCAGGCGGTGTACGGGGAGGCGGTCTGGGATCCGGTGCAGCTGGCCGCCAAGACGGACAACGTGGTGGGCCTGCTGTTCGCGCTGGTCACCGTGCTGGTGGCGACGTTGTCGGTGAACATCGCGGCGAACCTGGTCTCTCCGGCGTTCGACTTCTCCAACATCGCGCCGCGCAGGATCAGTTTCCGTATGGGGGCGCTCGCCACGTGTGTCCTCGGGGTGCTGATCTTCCCGTGGAAGCTGTACGCGGATCCGCAGGGTTACATCTTCACGTGGCTGGGGCTGGTGGGGGGTCTGCTGGGGACGGTCGCCGGCATCCTCATCGCGGACTACTGGATCCTTCGCCGGACCCGGCTCGATCTCGCCGACCTGTACCGGGCGGGTGGCCGCTACTGGTACGACGGCGGCTGGAACTGGCGTGCCGTGGTCGCGTTCCTCACCGGTGGGGTGCTCGCGGTGGGCGGGGCCGACTTCCATCCGCTGGTGGACGGGCGTCCCATCGGGGCGCTGAGGTCGCTGGCCGACTACGGCTGGGCGGTCGGTCTCGGTACGTCGATGGTGCTGTATCTGGTGTTGATGCTGCTGCGCGGGAAGGGCCGGACGGCCGTCTGACCCGGGGGAGGGGAGGGCGGTCAGACTTTCTGGCCGCCCTTCAGTGTGTTCACCGCGTCCTTGGCGGCCTTGATGGCTCCCTTGTTGATCTCGTCGGTGCCGGGTGCCTTCTTCGTCTCGAAGTCGCTGCCGTTGTAGGTGATGACGACCAGGGCGTTGGACACCTGGGCGATCACGACACCTTCGCGGGTCTGCTGCTTGTCCTCGGTGGTGAGGTTGACGACGGAGTAGGCGGAGTCGCCGAGGCCGGGAACCGCTCCGCCGCCGCTCTTGTCGTCGACGCGGTCCTTGTAGGCCTTCTGTGCCGCGGCGTCGGAGTCCTTGATCTCGTACGAGACGTCGAGCCAGCGGTAGTCGAAGTCCTTGAGCGCGTTCCACGAGCAGGTGCGGCGCAGGGACTTGTCGGTCGACGCGATCTCCTGGCCGGCGGTCTTGGCTCCGGGGACGAGTGCCTTGATCGAGGCGACGGGGATGCCGCCGCAGGGCGCGGGGGAGGCGGTGTACGTCTTCTTGGCGGTGGCCGTCGTGGACGGTGCCGATGCCGTGTCGGTGGGGTTGTCCTGCGTCGGGTTGTGCTCGGCGGTGGGGCTCGCGGTGAACGGGTCCGCGGCCAGGGCCCAGCCCGCGGCGGCGAGCACGGCGACGGGCAGCAGACGCGCGGTGAGCGCGAGCGGCAGAGGCAGAGAACGCAAGGCGCACTTCTCGTGGGGGACGGTGCGGAGGTCGTGGTCCGCACGGCGGACGGGACGCCAGTGTCACACGAGTCCCTGTGGTGGGGAAGTGCCAACTCGCTCCGTGCCCGCGTGGTGACAGCGGCCGCCGTGCGAGGGCCGGTTGGGGGACACAGTCGGACACTCCGTCCTTTATGGGGCCTTGTGTGGGCGGGGTGCGGGATCGTGTCGCGCGGGTGTGGGTGAGAGGCCTGCGAGGCCCTCAACTGGGCCTCTCCGTAGGGGAGTCGAGCCACGGAGGGCTGACGCCGGGTCGGGGTGGGGCCGTCCGGCGGGTGCGCGTGCCATGATCGGCCGATGATCGCGATACGTCCGAGGGGCGGGTGGGTGCGGCCGGTCGTCCTGGCCTGTCTGGTGATGACGGTCACGAGCGGGTGCGGGCTGTCCGCCGAGCTGGACCGTGAGCGTGACCCGGCGCGTACGGCGGTTCCGTTTCCGGCTCCGAGCGCGGTGGGGACCGACGGGTCGGCGGGGCTGCGGATCGAGCCGCCCGAGCTCCCGTCGTCCGCCCCCTCGCCCTCGCCGTCGGGTGCGGTGGCGGGGCGGCAGGGCAGCGGGTGTCCGGCGTCCGGGCTGCGGTTCGGGACGGGTCCGGTGGACGCGGCGATGGGGCTGCGTGCCGTGACGCTCACGCTCACCAACTGCGGGAAGCGGCCGTACGCGGTGGACGGCTATCCGGATGTCGTGGCCGTCCTCGGCCCCGAGGGTGCGCGGATCACCGGGGTGCGCGCGGTGGCGGGGACGGACCAGGTGCCCATGGCGCCCCCGGATCCGGGGGCGAAGGCGTTCACGCTGCGGCCGGGCGAGCGTGCCCGTGCGGGGCTGTACTGGCGGATGGCGGCCGAGGAGGGCTCGTATCTGCGGGTGGCGCCGCGCGCGGGGCAGGCGGTCGTCACGCTGCCGCTGCCGGACCCGCTGGACATCGGTCCGCGGAACACGCTGGGTGCGACGGCGTGGGTGCCGGCGGGCTGATCGCGCACCTGCCGCCCGCTCTGCTGTCCGGGGGCGGGCAAGTGTCATAGTCGGAGCCGAGGTTGATCGCTCCGGACAGCGAGGTGGCAGGCATGTTCACGACCCGACCGACGCTTCAGGGCACCTTCGGCATGGTGTCCTCCACGCACTGGCTCGCCTCGCAGTCGGCGATGGCGGTCCTGGAGGACGGTGGCAACGCGTTCGACGCCGCGGTCGCCGCCGGGTTCGTCCTGCACGTGGTGGAGCCCCACCTGAACGGTCCGGCGGGCGAGGTCCCGATCATCCTCGCTCCCGCGGGCGGTCCGGTGCGGGTGCTGTGCGGGCAGGGTGTGGCGCCCGCCGGGGCGACGGTCGCCCATTACCGGGGGCTGGGCCTGGATCTGGTGCCGGGGACGGGTCCGCTGGCCGCCGCGGTGCCGGGCGCCTTCGACGCCTGGATGGTGCTGTTGCGCGACCACGGCACCAGGACGCTCGCGGACGTCCTGAAGTACGCGATCGGGTACGCCGAGGACGGCCACGCGCCCGTGGAGCGTGTCGGCGAGACGGTGGAGACCGTGCGTGAGCTGTTCGAGACGGAGTGGACGTCGTCGGCGGAGGTGTATCTGCCGGGTGGCCGGGCGCCGCGTCCGGGCGAGCTGTTCCGCAATCCGGCGCTGGCGGCGACGTGGCGGCGGCTGCTGGGCGAGGTCGCCGGTGCCGGCGGACGGGAGGCGGAGATCGAGGCGGCGCGGGAGGTGTGGCGTTCCGGGTTCGTCGCGCGGGCGCTGGTCCGGCAGGCGGGGCGGCCCACCGTGGACACCAGCGGTGAGCGGCACGTGGGTACGTTGACGGCGGCCGATCTGGCCGGCTGGTCGGCGACGTACGAGGATCCGGTGACGTACGACTGGCGGGGCTGGACGCTGTGCAAGGCGGGCCCGTGGAGTCAGGGTCCTGTCCTGTTGCAGCAGTTGGCGCTGCTCCCGGCCGAACTGCCGCCGTACGGTTCGGCCGCTTACGTGCATCTGCTCGTGGAGGGCTGCAAGCTCGCGATGGCCGACCGGGAGGCCTGGTACGGGGACGCGGCGGGGGTGCCGTTGGACGATCTGCTGTCGGAGGCGTACAACGCGGGGCGGCGGGCGCTGGTGGGTGAGAAGGCGTCGTTCGAGCTTCGGCCGGGCGGTCCGGGTGGCCGGGAGCCGGTGATGAGCGGGCACGCGCGTGTGGTGGCCGCGGGGGAGGGCGGTTTCGACGCGCTGGGGGTGCCGGGTGCGGGGGAGCCGACGGTGGCGCGGGCGGCGGCGGAGCCGGAGGTGGCGCCGGACGGGGGCACCCGGGGCGACACCTGTCATCTGGATGTCGTGGACCGGTGGGGCAACATGGTCGCGGCGACGCCGAGCGGCGGCTGGCTGCAGTCCAACCCGGTGGTCCCGGAGTTGGGTTTCCCGCTCGGTACGCGGCTCCAGATGGCGTGGCTGGAGGAGGGGCTGCCGAACGCGCTCACTCCGGGGCGGCGGCCGCGTACGACGCTGACTCCGTCGCTGGCGTTGCGGGACGGGGTGCCGGTGATGGCGTTCGGTACGCCGGGCGGTGATCAGCAGGACCAGTGGCAGACGCATTTCTTCCTGTCGGTGGCGTTGCTCCCGCGGGTGCGGGGCGGGCTGGACCTGCAGGGTGCGATCGACGCCCCGAACTGGCACAACGACAGTTTTCCGGGCTCCTTCTATCCGCGCGGTATGCGTCCGGGCAGTCTGACGGTGGAGTCGCGCATGGAGGAGGCGGTGGTGGAGGAGCTGCGTCGCCGGGGTCATGACGTGACGGTGGCGGGGGCGTGGACCGAGGGGCGGCTGTGCGCGGTGGCCCGGGATCCGGAGACGGGCGTGCTGTCGGCGGCGGCCAACGCGCGGGGGATGCAGGGGTACGCGGTCGGCCGGTGATCGTCCGGCACCGGGAGTTCATGGTGATTCCACCCCGAGTACCCGGGAGGGGTGGGGATTGTCAGTGGCGCGTGCTGTGATGGAGCCATGATCGAAGACATCGAAACCATCGACGAGTTTCTCGCGCACCGCACGTCCGACGTGGAAGAAGTGATCCGGCAGGCGGCCGCCGCCGAGATCATGCCCCGGTTCCGGCAGCTCGCCGCGCACGAGATCGACCAGAAGTCCGGCCCGCACGACCTGGTGACGGACGCGGACCGCAAGGCCGAGGAGTTCCTGACCGAGGCGTTGACCGCGTTGCTGCCCGGCTCGGTGGTGGTCGGTGAGGAGGCGGTGCACGCCGACCCCGCCAGCTACGGGGCGATCGGGGGCACCGCGCCGGTGTGGATCGTCGACCCGGTCGACGGCACACGGCAGTTCGTGCACGGCGACTCCGGGTTCTGCACCCTGGTGGCGCTCGTGCTGGACGGTGTGGTGCACGCGTCGTGGACGTACGCGCCCGCGCGGGAGGAGTTCGCCACCGCGATACGGGGGAGGGGCGCCGTCCTGGACGGTGTGCCCCTGCGTTCGGGTTCGCCCGAGCCGGGCCGGGACCTCGACATCGCGATGTCGCACCCGGACTACACGACGGACGACCAGAAGCGTGCTCTGCTCGGGCTGCGTTCCGAGGGGGTCGTGGCGCGTCCGTGCGGTTCGGCGGGTCTGGAGTATCTGGCCGTCGCCCGCGGCGAGTTGGATGCGACTGCCTTCTCGTGGGAGGCGGCCTGGGATCACGCGGCGGGGTTGTTGCTGGTCGAGGAGGCGGGCGGCGCGCACCGGACGCTCGGCGGCGAACCGTTCCGCGTGACCGGGGGGAACGCGCTGCCGTTCACGGCGGCCCGGGACGAGGCCACGGCGCGTCGGGTGGTGGCGTTGCTGGAGCCGCGGGCCGAGCAGGTGGCGGCCGGCGCCTGAGCGGCCGGCGAAATCCCGGTTTGGTGGCCCGCGGGGCCGGGTCCGGGCCCGTCCGGGCGGCGGCCTGCGGCCTGCCGGGGTTCGGCGTGGGGGTGTTCCCGGCGACCCGGGCCGTCGGGGGCGTCGGTCCACCGGCATATCCTGAACCTCAGTGGCCGTCGGCTGACGAAGGAGTCCGAAGGTGCCGTCGATGCTCGATGCGGTCGTGGTGGGTGCGGGGCCGAACGGACTGACGGCTGCCGTGGAGCTGGCCCGCCGGGGTTTCTCCGTCGCCGTGTTCGAGGCGCGGGACACGGTGGGCGGGGGCGCGCGTACCGAGGAGCTGACGCTGCCCGGTTTCCGGCACGACCCGTGTTCGGCGGCGCATCCCCTGGGGATCAACTCGCCGGCGTTCCGCGCGATGCCGCTGGAGCGGTACGGCCTGGAGTGGCTGCACGCGGAGCTGCCCATGGCGCATCCCTTCCTCGACGGTTCGGCGGCGGTGCTCGCGCGGTCGGTGGCGGAGACGGCAGCGTCGTTCGGGCCGCGTGACGCCGGCGCGTACCGCAGGCTCGTGACGCCGTTCCTGTCGAAGTGGGACACCCTGGCGCACGACTTCATGTCGCTGCCCCTGACGTCGCTGCCCCGGGACCCGGTCACGCTGGCCCGGTTCGGGCTGGCCGGGCTGCCGCCGTCGACGTGGCTGATGCGGCGCTTCCGTGACGAGCGGGCCCAGGCCCTGTTCGCGGGTCTGGTGGCGCATGTCATCGCTCCGCTCGGGGGGATCGGCACGGGCGCCGTGGGCCTGGTCTTCGCGCTGGCCGCGCACGCCCGGGGCTGGCCGGTGGCGCGCGGTGGTTCCCAGTCGGTGTCGGACGCGCTCACCGCCTATCTGAAGGACCTCGGCGGTACCGTCCACACGGACTACGAGGTCAAGCGGCTGGACGATCTGCCGCCCGCGCGGGCGTACGTCTTCGACACCTCGCCGACGGCGCTGGCCCGTATCGCCGGGTTCGGGCGTTACTACGAGGGTTACCGGTACGGGGCGGGTGTCTTCAAGGTGGACTACGCGCTGGACGGGCCGGTGCCGTGGACCGCTCCGGAGGCCCGGGCGGCGGGCACGGTGCAGGTGGGGGCGAGCAGGGCGGAGATCGGTACGGCGCTGCGGGCGGCCTCGCGTGAGGGCCGGGCTCCGGACGCGCCTTTCCTGATCACCGTGCAGCCGAGTGTCGTGGACCCCTCCCGGGCTCCCGAGGGCAAGCAGGTGTTCTGGGCGTACGGTCATGTTCCGAACGGTTGGACCGGCGATCTCACCGACGCGATCGAGCGGCAGCTCGAGCGGTTCGCGCCGGGCTTCCGTGACCGGGTCCTGGCCCGCGCGACCGCCGGACCGCCCGAGCTCGCGGCCCGCGACGCCAACTATGTGGGCGGTGACATCGCCTGCGGTGCCGCCTCCGGGCTTCAACTGCTGCTGCGGCCCAGGGTGTCCGCGTTCCCCTACCGCACTCCGCATCCCGCCGTTTTCCTCTGTTCCTCGGCCACCCCGCCGGGTCCCGGGGTGCACGGCATGTCGGGCCACAACGCGGCGAAGGCCGTGTGGAGGAGGCTGAGGCAGGCA
Organism: Streptomyces sp. NPDC048643; assembly: GCF_040650615.1. Taxonomy (NCBI): domain Bacteria; kingdom Bacillati; phylum Actinomycetota; class Actinomycetes; order Kitasatosporales; family Streptomycetaceae; genus Streptomyces; species Streptomyces sp. NPDC048643. The sequence goes on along the minus strand of NZ_JBEZHO010000068.1, from coordinate 10,861 downwards.
TGACCACGATCACGCTGGTGCGGGGTGACATCACCCGGCAGAGCGCCGACGCCGTCGTCAACGCGGCGAACTCCTCGCTGCTCGGCGGCGGAGGCGTCGACGGGGCGATCCACCGGCGCGGCGGCCCCGCCATCCTCGCGGACTGCCGCAAGCTCCGTGCCGGCCACTACGGCAAGGGACTTGCCACCGGCCGGGCGGTCGCCACCACCGCGGGCGACCTCGACGCGCGCTGGGTGATCCACACCGTCGGCCCGCGCTACGACCGGGACGAGGACCGCTCGGAGCTGCTGGCGTCGTGCTACCGGGAGTCACTGCGGGTCGCGGACGAGCTGGGCGCCCGCACGGTCGCCTTCCCCGCCGTCTCCGCGGGAATCTACGGCTGGCCGATGGAGGACGCGGCCCGTATCGCGGTGGAGACGGTGCGCGCCGCGAGGACCGACGTGGAGGAGGTGCGTTTCGTGCTGTTCGACGAGCCCGCCTACGACGCGTTCAGGGCGCGGATCTGAAACGGCGGGCCTCGGAAACGGTCGGCGCGGAAGAGCCATCGGCCTTGTTCACAAGGGCAGTTCGACCACCAGTGGCCGGTGGTCCGAGATGCCGGTCGGTGGCGTGTCCACGTGGGTGGCCGCGTCCGCCGGGATCCCGGTCGCGAGGACGTGGTCGAACCGGACGAGGGGGCGGTGCGCCGGATAGGTCGGTGTGCGGGCCAGGTCCTGCCAGTCGCGCGGCAGTGGTGGAGAGTCGCTCCGTGTCCGCCGGAGCCCCGTGCGGCTCTTCCGTGCGGGGGTGTTGAGGACGGCTCTCGGGAGGGCGCCGGTCAGGTTGAGGTCGCCGAGCAGTATCCGAGGGCCGGGCAGGTCGGCCGTCCAGGCGCGGACTTCGAGCAGTTGGCGGACGTTCCAGCCGGGGACGAACGACAGGTGCAGCGCCACCACGGTGAACGGGCCGCGCTTGCCCTCCAGTACGGCGGCCAGTGCGGCCCGCGGCTGGTCCCACGACACGGTGAGTCCGCGCCGTCCCGGTGTCCGCAGCGGCATGGGCACCGGCGCCGGTGCCAGCCGACGTGCTCTCCAGTGCCGTACGGGCAGCCGGGACAGCAGGGCGATGCCGTGCGAGGGAACGCCGTCGCTCACCCCTGCCCCCGCCTCGGCCCCGGCCTCGCTCCCGGTCTCGTGGGGGCCGTACAGCCAGAGTGGCGGCTCGTGCGGTTCGGGTGCCTGCCCGGCGGTGGGCGCCGCACCGGCGGGGAACGCGGACGCGTAGCGCCAGTACGGTGCCTCGGCCCCCGCGGCGGCGGCCCGTGCCTGGTCCACCCGGCCCGATCGTTCCTGGAGGTGGTCCAGTTCCTGAAGGGCCAGGACGTCCGCGTCCAAGGACGCGACGGCCCGCACGAGCGGCTCCTCGGGGCCGCACCCGGCGGGGACGGCGACGGGCCGCCCGTCCCGCATCGACCGGCCGTGCAGCACGTTGAACGTCGCGAACCGCACCCGTCCGGCACGCGCCCGGCCGCGGGGATCCGCCTCGGAGGCTGTCATGGGCGCGACCGTATCGGGCGGGCGGCGGGAGTAGTGGGCCGATTCCGCGGACGGTCACATGTTCGTCGGCCCAGGACGTCCGTCGCCCCGGAGGAGGGCGCGCAGTGCCTCTTCCTCCCGAGGGCTGAGCCCGGTCACGAAGTGCTGGAGGGCGGCGATCGGGTCGGGTCCGCGGTCGAGGGCGTCGCGCATGGCCGCGGCGGTCAGCTCGGCCGCGTCCTTAGCGGGCCGGTACGCGCCGCGCCGGCCGTCCACGTCACGCAGCACCAGACCCTTGTCGTACAGACGCTTGAGGATGGTGTGCACCGTGTTGTAGGCGAGGCCGCCCGCGAGCTCCGCCTGGATCTCGGCGGGCGTGAGCGCGTCCTCGGTGGCCCACAGGGCGGCGAGCACTTCGCTCTCCAGCATGCCCGCGCTGCGCCGCCGCGCCCGTCCGTCGGGGCCTGTCCCAGCCATGCCCCTCACCTTACAGCGCGTAGGGGCGCCCGGAACGGCCTCGGAACAGGGGCGGAGTGCCGCCTCCGCGCGACCCTGCGGGGTGTCGCGGCGCGACGCTAGCCCGGTTGCCCGTCCCGTCCGGCGTCTTGTGCCGGTGCGAGATAGCTTGTCGCATATTTCCCCGACTCTTACCTTGCCCGGATGGAGCGCGGAGCGGCCGAACCCTACGGTTTGTAGGGCTGAAGGGAGGACGATGCTCAAGACCCCCGACGTCCCGCCGCTCGGTGCCCGGCGCAACGGACCGACCACCGCCCCCGCCGTCCGAATGCTCCGCCACCCCGCGGGAACAAGCCTCCTCGCCCTCGTCGCGGTCGCCTTCACCCTCGCCCAACTCGCCCTCGTGACACCGGCGATGGGCCTCGGCTGGGACGAGACGGTGTACGTCAGCCAGGTCTCCGGGCACGCCCCGGCGGCCTTCTTCAGCGCCCCGCGCGCCCGCGGCGTCTCCGTCCTCGTGGCACCGATCGCCGCCTGGTCGTCGTCGACCGTGCTGCTGCGGGTGTACCTCGCCGTCCTGTCCGGGCTCGCCCTGTTCGTGGCGCTGCGCGTCTGGCGCGGCCTGTTCCCGGCCAGGGTGCTCGCCGTCGCGGGCGCCCTGTTCGCGACGCTGTGGGTGACCCTCTTCTACGGCCCGCAGGCCATGCCCAACTACTGGGTGGCCGTCGGCGCCCTGGCCTGCGTCGGCTGCTTCCTGCGCGCGACCGCGGACCGCACCGACCGGGCCGCCCTGTGGGGGCTCGCGCTGAGCGCCACCCTGATGACGTTGATGCGGCCCACCGACGCGGTCTGGGCGACCCTGCCCCTGTTCGTCGCCGCCGTGTCCGTCCCCCGGTGGCGGCGCCCGCGCCCCCTCGCCGCTCTCGTCGCGGGCCTGCTGGCCGGGGGCATCGAGTGGATCGCCGAGGCCTACGCGGCGTACGGCGGCCTGAGCCGACGGCTCGACGACGCCTCCCGCATCCAGGGTGGCCTCGGCTGGAACATCGCGATCCTCGACCAGGCCCGCAGCCTCGGCGGACGAGTCCTGTGCCGGCCCTGCACCGGCGGACTGCCCAGCCCCACGACGACGCTGTGGTGGTTCGCCCTCCCGCTCGCCGCCGCCCTCGCCCTGGTGATCGCCGTCCGCGCCCGCCGTCCGGCAGTCACCGTCCTGCTCGTGGCCTGCGCGGCGACCGCCGCACTGCCGTACCTCTTCATGATCGGCTACGCCGCCCCGCGCTTCCTGCTCCCCGCCTACGCGCTCCTCGCGATCCCCGTCGCCGATGCCGTCGTCCACCTCGTCACCGCCCCCGGCAGGTCGTGGCGTCCGGTGACCGTGACGCTCGTGGCCCTCGGCCTCGCCGCCCACCTCGCCGTCCAGTTCGCGGTGCTGCAGACCACCGTGCGGCGCACCACCGACGCGCACCGGGGCTGGGCCGCGACGGCGGCGGAACTCCACCGGCTCGGCGTGCGCCCGCCCTGCCGGCTGACCGGCCACCAGGCCATCCCCGTCGCCTTCTACGCCCGCTGCTCCGCCCTCGCGGCCGCCGGGCACAACGCGAACGCCACCGAGCGGGCCCTCGCACGGGCCACCCGCTCCCTGCCGTTCGCCGTGGTCACCGAACCGGGGAACCGGCCGCCCGCGTACGCCCGCGACTGGACCCCGCACTGCGCCGGCAACCTGAACGTCTACGTGTCTCCCCTGACCGGGAGCCGGGCACCATGACCGTCCCGCCCGGCACGCCGGCGCCGTCCCCGTCGCGCGGGGACGGCACCGGCGTGCCGACGGCCGTGTACCGGCGGCCGGCCCTGCCGGGCGGACAGCCGCCGGTGACGGTGCCGGGACCGGCGCCCCGGCTGCGCGGACGGATCTTCTGGCAGATCTCCTGGCATGCCGGATTCTCCCTGGTGGTGCTGGTGTGCGCGGCCTACCTCGCCCACCGGCACTGGCCCGTGGTCGTGTCCGGAGCCGCCCGGCTGGCGGGCGCCGACCGCGGCTGGCTGCTCGTGGCGACCGCCGCGGCCGGCGCGACCTGGGCCTCCTCCGCCCTCGCCCAACAGGGCGCCACCACCGTGCCGTTACCCGCCGGCCGGCTCGTCGCGGTGCAGTTCGCGGCGGCCTCCGCGAACCACGTCCTGCCCTCCGGGCTCGGCGCGAGCGCCGTCAACCTGCGCTTCCTGACCCGGTGCGGACTGCCTGTGCCCCACGCCGCGACCGCGCTCGCCGTGAAGGCCGGCGCCGGAGCCGTCGGGCGGGGCTGTCTGATCGCCGCCCTCGCCCTGGCCTGTCCCGGCGCCCTGAGGATCCCGCGGGCGCCGGTGGGCGCGTGGACGGTGGCGGCCTGTGCGGCGGCCGTCGCGGTGGCGGCCGTCGCAGCGGTGCTCCTGGTCGCACCGCTGCGGCGCGCCCTGCGCCGGGTCCTGCTCGACGTGCGTGCCGTCCACGAGGTGCCCGCGCGGGCGGCCGCCCTGTGGGGCGGCGCCCTCGGCTCCGCCGCGCTGCACTCCGCCGTCGTCGTCGCCGTCACCCAGGCCATCGGCCTGCCCCTGCCGCCCGCGCGCGTGGCGCTCGCCTTCCTCGCCGCGAGCAGCGCCGCCGTCCTGCTGCCCACCCCGGGCGTCCTCGGCTCCCTCGACGCCGCGCTCGCTCTCGCCCTCACCCTCGCGGGAGCACCCGGCAGCGCGGCGGCGTCCACCGTGCTCGGCTACCGGCTCCTGACCAGCTGGCTTCCCCTCGTCCCGGGGCTGGTGACCCTGGGGGTACTGGTTCGGCGCCGCGTCCTGTGAGCCGTGCGCCGCCGCACCCGCGCCTTGCGGGAACGGGCGTACGAAGGGGCGGGCCGGGGCGCGGGCCGGGCGAGGCAGATGTCGGATTCCCGCCAGCCCGACCCTCCCGGGTGACGGATGCTTGAGACATGCAGAACGGGATGCACACCGACACGGAGCGCTGTCTGCGTGCCGTCCAGTCGAAGGACGCGCGCTTCGACGGATGGTTCTTCACCGCCGTCACCACCACGAGGATCTACTGCCGGCCCAGCTGCCCGGTCGTGCCGCCGAAGCCGCAGAACATGACGTTCTTCCCCAGCGCGGCCGCCTGCCAGCAGGCCGGGTTCCGGGCCTGCAAGCGGTGCCGCCCGGACACCAGCCCCGGCTCGCCCGAGTGGAACCACCGCGCCGACCTGGTGGCCCGCGCGATGCGGCTCATCGGCGACGGGATCGTCGACCGCGAAGGCGTGCCCGGCCTCGCCACCCGCCTCGGCTACAGCACCCGGCAGGTCGAACGTCAGCTCCTCGCCGAACTGGGCGCGGGCCCCCTCTCGCTCGCCCGCGCGCAGCGCGCCCAGACCGCCCGGCTGCTCATCGAGACGACGCCGCTGCCGATGGCCGAGATCGCCTTCGCCGCAGGTTTCTCCTCGATCCGCACCTTCAACGACACGGTGCGCGAGGTCTTCGCCCTGTCACCGAGCGAACTACGGGCCCGCCTCCCCAGGAAACGGACCGGAGCCGCCCCGGGAGTCGCCCACACCCCGGGCGTCCTGAACCTCCGGCTGCCGTTCCGCGCCCCGCTCCATCCGGACAACCTCTTCGGACACCTCGCCGCCACCGCCGTACCCGGGGTGGAGGAATGGCGCGCCGGCGCCTACCGGCGGACCCTGAGGCTGCCGTACGGACACGGGATCGTCGGTCTGACGCCGATGCCGGACCACATCGCGTGCCGGCTCAGCCTCAGCGACCTGCGTGACCTGCCCGTCGCGATCAGCCGCTGCCGCCGCCTGCTCGACCTGGACGCGGACCCGGTCGCCGTCGACGACCAGTTGCGCACGGACCCGCTGCTCGCACCCCTGGTGGACAAGGCGCCCGGCCGCCGGGTGCCGCGCACGGTCGACGAGGCCGAGTTCGCCGTACGGGCCGTGCTGGGGCAGCAGGTCTCCACGGCTGCCGCGCGGACGCACGCCGGCCGGCTGGTCGTCGCGCACGGCGACCCGGTCGACGACCCGGAGGGCGGCCTCACCCACCTCTTCCCCACGCCGGCGGCGCTCGCCGCGCTCGACCCCGAGTCGCTCGCGATGCCCCGGACCCGCCGCACCACCTTCACCACCCTGGTGGCCGAACTCGCCGAGGGGAGACTGCACCTGGGGATGGAGAGCGACTGGGCGGAGGCGAGGGCCCGGCTGCTGGCCCTGCCCGGGTTCGGCCCCTGGACCGTCGACGTGATCGCGATGCGCGCCCTCGGCGACCCGGACGCCTTCCTCCCCACCGACCTCGGAATCCGTTACGCCGCAAAGGAGTTGGGCCTGCCCTCCACGCCCGCGGCCCTCACCGCGCGGGCCGCGGCCTGGCGGCCCTGGCGGGCGTACGCGGTCCAGTACCTGTGGGCCACGGCCGACCACCCGATCAACTTCCTGCCCGCGTGAGCCCGCCCCCGCCCGCCGCGCGGTACACGACACCACGACCACCACGTATCAAGGACCCCCAGTGAAACAGCACATGGTCATCGACAGCCCCTACGGGCCCCTCACCCTCGTCGCCGACGACGGTGTCCTGTGCGGCCTCTACATGGTCGGCCAGCGCCACCGACCCCAGGAGGAGACCTTCGGCGAGCGCGACGACACCCTCTTCGGCGACGTGACGGAGCAGCTCGACGCCTACTTCGCGGGCGAGTTGAAGGAGTTCACCGTCGAACTGCGGCTGGCGGGAACACCGTTCCAGCGCAGCGTGTGGGACCGGCTGCGGCGGATCCCCTACGGCGAGACCCGCTCGTACGGCGAACTCGCCGATACCCTCGGCAACCTGGGCGCATCCCGCGCGGTGGGCCTCGCCAACGGCAAGAACCCGGTCGGCATCATCGTGCCCTGCCACCGCGTGGTCGGCGCGAACGGCAGCCTCACGGGCTACGGCGGCGGCCTGGACCGCAAGCAGCGCCTGCTGGACTTCGAAAGCGGAGCGGCCCTCTTCTGACCGTCTCCATCCCCCTAGCCGTCTTCGGAGTCCAGCGCGCGCAGCAGTGCCGGCAGCGCGGTGCCGATCGGCTCCCGTACGACCTCGTCGGCGATCTCGTCGTACGGGGTGGCCTCGGCGTTGACGACGACGAGGCGGGCCCCGTGGTCGGCGGCCACGCCCGCGAGCCCGGCGGCGGGATGGACCTGGAGGCTGCTGCCGACGGCGATGAACACCTGGCAGGCCTTGGCGATGGCGGCGGCCTGACCGAGGACGACCGGGTCGAGCCGTTCACCGAACAGCACGGTCGCCGGCTTGAGGATCCCGCCGCAGGTGAGGCACGCGGGATCGTCCTCACCGGCGTCGACGCGGGCGAGGGCGTCCTCCATGGGCGTCCGCTCGTGACACGCGGTGCACACCACGGCCCGTGCGGTGCCGTGCAGTTCGAGGACCTTACGGGCGGGCATCCCGGCGAGCTGGTGCAGCCCGTCGACGTTCTGCGTGATCACCCGCACGGGCACACCGGACCTCTCCAGCTCCGCCACCGCCCGGTGCGCGCCGTTCGGCTCCGCCCCGAGGGCCCCGCTCTCCCGTCGCATCAGCCAGGCCCGCCGCCGGATCTCCGGATCGCCCATGTAGTACTCGTACGTCACGAGCTTCTCGGCCTCGGGGTCCTGCCGCCACAGCCCGTTCGGGCCGCGGTAGTCGGGGATGCCGGAGTCGGTGGAGATGCCTGCGCCACTGAGGACGGCGACGAGGGGCCTGGTCATGTCGTCGAGGGTAGGGCGGTCGGGGCGGGGCGGCGAGCGGATATCCGGCGCGTGGACGCGCGGCGCGGCGCCGCGAACCGGTCGGTCACGGCCTGGGACGGCTCCAGGGTCCGCCGTCCGCCGGTCGACGATGAGGCCGTGGTCGGCGGTGGGCGGGCAGCGATACCCGCCGGCCTCCCTGTCAGGCGGCCTCGGCCTTGACCCGTCCCGAGCGGACGGCGTCGACGAGAGCCCGGTAGTCCTTCTCGTTCTGGTCGGCGTAGCGCTCGGCGAACGTGACCAGCGCACGGTCGAAGACATCACCGCCGCCCAGATACGAGGCGATCGCGATCCGGTCCCCCGAGCGCGCGTGCGCGCGGGCCAGCGTCGCGCCGCACAGCTCACCGAAGGCGCGCATGCCCGACGGGGCCATGGCCTCGGGCTGCGCGATGCCCTTCCAGTCCCTCAACTGCCGCAGGTAGAAGTCCCGTCGGCGGCCGTCGATGCCGTCCGCCCGCTCCCATCCGAGGAAGATGTCGCTGGTGGCCTGCATGAGCCGTTGCCCGGCGACCACCCGCTCGCCCTGCGTGCGGTACGCGCTCGCACCGGCGAACGGCGCGAGCACCGACTCGTCGGCCTCCTTGGCCTGGAGGAGCAGCGGATCGGCGTCGTCCCGGCCGAGCAGCAGGATGATCCAGCAGCGGGTGCCCACACTGCCCACGCCGACGACCTTGCGGGCCACGTCGGCGATCCGGTACTGCTCCAGCAGGAACCGCCGGTCCGAGTTCAGGCTGTGGCCGTAGCGTGCGATCAGGCGGCGGAACTCCCGCTCCAGCGCGCTGCGTTCGACGTCGGGAAGCAGGTCGTCCAGCGGGGTGATGAGGGGCGGGTCCGCGGTGATGCGGGCTCTGCCGTCGACGATGTGGGTGAGCTTGCCGAAGGCGTGGGCGCTGTCCCGGGTCCGCGCCTTGGCGGCCGACTGCGACCAGCGGTCCCGGGCCCGTGCGCTCAGCTCCCCGGCGAAGTGGGTCTTCACCCACTCCTCGTCGAACTGTGTGTACCAGACGGGAAGATTGCCCAACTCGGCGAAGCGGCGCATCCATTCGCGGTAGGAGCGCACCGTCGCACGGACGATGCCGGCCCGCTCCTTGGTGCTGAACCCGTTGGCCCGCCCCGCGATGACGAAGCTGGCGGACAGCCGCTTGACGTCCCACTCCCACGGTCCGGGCAGTGTCTCGTCGAAGTCGTTGATGTCGAACATCAGCCGGCGCTCCGGAGAGGCGAGCAGGCGGAAGTTCAACAGGTGTGCGTCACCGCACAGTTGGGCCCTGATCCCGGAGCGGGGGGTGTCGGCGAGGTCCGCGGCCATGATGGCGGCGGCCCCTCGGTAGAAGCGGAACGGCGACTCGGTCATCCGGCCGTAGCGGATCGGGACCAGCTCGGACAGCCGGTTCGCCGACTGACCCTCCACGACGTCCACCGGGTCGGTCCGCTTCGGGGAGGGCGTGAAGTCGGCGTGACTGGAGCGGGGCACGGAGGCCCGGGCGGCCTTGCCGAGCGCGGCCCGCTCCTTCGCCGTGTGGTGCGGGGTCCGGCTGTCGGCCGGGTGCTTGGGGGTCATGCCGACCACCGTCCTAGCGTCGCGGTCCGGGCCCGCCGGTCGAAGAGGACTCCCGGCCCGGTCCTCAACGTATCCCCGGGCGACAGGTCCGGCGAGTCGGGAAGGAGGTGCCCCTCCGGCACCCGTCACCGCACCCGCCCCGCGGATTTGTGGAGCCGGACGGAGGAGCGGACGATGAAGACGTGTGGCGGCGCGGCCATGGTGAGCCGCGCGAGGCGACGCGGGAGCGGCGATGGTCCTTGACCTGGTCCTCATCGGCCTGGCGATCGCCCTGAACCCGCTGCCCGTCACCGGATTCGTGCTGGTGCTCTCCTCCCGCAACGGCGTCTGGAAGGGCCTCGCCTTCCTCCTCACCTGGCTCGCCACCTTCGTCGGCATCATCGCCGTCGTCCTGCTCATGACCGGTGGCGAGCCACCGGCCGCGAACTCCTCGCCGTCCACCGCGGCCCTGGCCGTCAAACTCGCCGTCGGTGTCGGCCTCCTCTGCTACGCGGAACGCACCCGCCGCAGGATCGGTACACCGCACAGGTCCTCCGGGTTCATGTCACGCGTCGAACGCATCTCCCCCTGGTCCGCGGCCAGTCTGGCGCTGCTCCTCCAGCCCTGGGGCATGGTCGCGGCCGGCGCGGCCACCGTCGTCGAGGCCGACCTCGCGCATCTCGCGTCGTACGCCGCCCTCATGGGCTACTGCCTGCTCGCCTCGTCCAGCCTGCTGACCATGGAGCTCTACGCGACCTTCGCGCCCCGCTCGGCCGCCGTGCGGCTCGGGAGGCTGCGCACCTGGCTGGAGGGCCACCAGGAACAGGCCCTCGTGTCGCTGGTGCTGTTCCTGGGCCTGTGGCTGGTCGGCAAGAGCATCTACGAACTGACCGCGTGACGTGCGCGACGCCTCGGGCGTGGGCCGCGTCCCCGGCACATCGCGAAAGTGCGTCGGCATCCTTCCGGTGCTGCAATGGAGAGGAATTGGGGGCAGGGGGAATTCCGCGACCACCCAGGGATGAAGCCGTGAGCGAAGACGAATTCGTCGAGATGGGACCGATCGACTATGTGGTCATCGAGTTTCCCGGCAGCCGAATGACCGGTGAGGGATTTCCCCTCCTGGTCGACCTGGTGGACCGCGGACTCATCCGCATCCTCGACCTGCTGTTCGTGAAGAAGGAGGAGGACGGATCCGTGGTCGGCCTGGAGATCGCCGACCTGACCGGCGACGGGGTACTCGACCTCGCCGTCTTCGAGGGCGCCTCCTCGGGCCTGCTGGGCGAGGACGACATCGCGGAGGCCGGCCAGGCTCTGGAGCCCGGCAACTCCGCCGGCATCCTCGTCTACGAGAACCTGTGGGCCGCGCCCTTCGCCACCGCCCTGCGGCGCGGCGGCGCCCAGATGGTCGCCTCGGGGCGCATCCCCGTACCGGCCATCCTCGCCGCCCTCGACGAGACGGACGCCGGATAGGACCCGCCCCGACGAACGGGTGGAGTCGGTGGTGATCGCCGTGTTCGGAGCCGTGCTCGGTCTGGCGCTGGGGCTCGTCTGGGGTGTGTGCGTCC
>NZ_JBEZHO010000067.1:0-45009 GCF_040650615.1 Streptomyces sp. NPDC048643 | reverse complement strand
GATCCGCCGCCGGATCGTCCGGCCGAGGCTGTGGGGCTGGGGCGCGCTGAGCGGGTCCGTGGGCATGTCCCTGTTCGGAGCCGCCCCTCACCCGTTGTCGCCGGGCGTTACTTCTTCTTGTTGGCGCCGCGCTTCTCCCGCACCCGCACCGAGATGTGGATCGGCGTGCCCACGAAGCCGAACTCCTCGCGCAGCCGGCGCTCGATGAAGCGGCGGTAGCCGTGCTCGATGAAGCCGGAGGCGAAGAGGACGAAACGCGGGGGCTTGGTGCCCGCCTGCGTGCCGAACAGGATGCGGGGCTGCTTGCCGCCGCGGATCGGGTGCGGGTGGGCGGCGACCAGCTCGCCGAGGAAGGCGTTCAGCCGGCCGGTCGGGACGCGGGTCTCCCAGCCGTCCAGCGCCGTCTCGATCGCCGGGACGAGCTTCTCCATGTGCCGGCCGGTGCGGGCCGAGACGTTCACGCGAGGGGCCCAGGCCACCTGGGCGAGCTCGGTCTCGATCTCCCGCTCCAGGTAGTAGCGGCGCTCCTCGTCGAGGGTGTCCCACTTGTTGAACGCGAGCACGATCGCACGGCCGGCGTCGACGGCCATGGTGACGATGCGCTGGTCCTGCACGGAGATGGTCTCGGACGCGTCGATCAGGATGACCGCGACCTCGGCCTTCTCGACGGCGGCCGCGGTGCGCAGCGAGGCGTAGTAGTCCGCGCCCTGCTGGAGGTGGACGCGCTTGCGGATACCCGCCGTGTCGACGAACTTCCAGGTGATGCCGCCGAGTTCGATCAGCTCGTCGACCGGGTCACGGGTGGTGCCCGCGACCTCGTTCACGACGACACGGTCCTCGTTCGCCACCTTGTTCAGCAGGGAGGACTTGCCGACGTTCGGGCGGCCGATGAGGGCGATGCGGCGGGGGCCGCCCACCGCGGCGCCGAAGCTCTGCTCGGGGGCCTCGGGCAGGGCTTCCAGGACGGCGTCGAGCATGTCGCCGGTGCCGCGGCCGTGCAGCGCGGAGACCGGGTGCGGCTCGCCGAGACCGAGCGCCCACAGGTACGAGGCGTCGGACTCGCCGCTCATGCCGTCGACCTTGTTGGCGCACAGGACGACGGGCTTGCCGGCCTTGCGGAGCAGCCGGACGACGGCCTCGTCGGTGTCCGTGGCGCCGACCTTGGCGTCGACGACGAAGACGACCGCGTCGGCGGCCTCGATCGCGTACTCGGCCTGGGCGGCCACGGACGCGTCGATGCCGAGGACGTCCTGCTCCCAGCCACCGGTGTCGACCAGCTTGAAGCGGCGGCCCGCCCACTCGGCCTCGTAGGTGACGCGGTCGCGGGTGACGCCGGGCTTGTCCTCGACGACCGCCTCGCGGCGGCCGATGATGCGGTTCACCAGGGTCGACTTGCCGACGTTCGGGCGGCCGACGACGGCGAGGACGGGCAGCGGGCCGTGGCCCGCCTCCCCGATCGCGCCCTCGACGTCCTCGATGTCGAAGCCCTCTTCCGCGGCGAGCTCCATGAACTCCGCGTACTCGGCATCGCCAAGCGCCCCGTGCTCGTGCTCTGCCGAGCCGTCGGGCTGGATGTGGTCGTTCATGAAGTCCGTACCTCGTCGTTCATCGTGGTGATCGGTGGAACGACCGCAAACCGGCCGATCCACTACTCAAGTGTCGCCTAACGCCCGGCGGGGCGCCCGGCGTTTTCCGGGCGTCCGGTGAGACGCCTGGCGTGGTCCAGGTGGGCGCTGAGCTGCTTCTGGATGCGGCCGGTGGCCTCGTCCAGGGCGCTGCGGGTGCGCCGTCCGCTGCCGTCGCCCGCTTCGAAGGGGTCGCCGAAGACGACGTCGACCCTGCTGCGCAGCGGGGGCAGCCCCTTTATCAACCGGCTGTTCCGCTCGGAGCTTCCCAGCACCGCCACGGGGACGATCGGGGCGCCGCTGCGCACCGCGAAGTACGCGAGGCCGGCCCGCAGCGAGGCGAAGTCGCCGTCGCCCCGGGTGCCCTCGGGGAAGATCCCGAGGACGCCGCCGGACGTCAGGACGCCGAGGGCGTCGGTGATGGCCGTGCGGTCGGTGGTGTGACGGTCCACCTTCAGCTGGCCGATGCCCAGCAGGAAGGGGTCGAGCGGCCCGATGAACGCTTCCTTCTTGATCAGGAAGTGGGTGGGCCGGGGCGCCACGCCCATGACCATCGGTCCGTCGATGTTGTGCGAGTGGTTCACGGCCAGGATCGCCGGACCGGTCGCGGGGACCTTCCAGGCGCCGAGGACACGCGGCTTCCACAGCCCGTACATCAGGCCGACGCCGATACGGCGCCCGACCTCGGCGCCTCTCGCGGAGGGTGCGGTCACTCGGCGGCCCGCTTCTCCTCGACGAGGGTGACGACGCACTCGATGACCTGCTGGAGCGTGAGGTCGGAGGTGTCCACCTCGACGGCGTCGTCCGCCTTGGCGAGCGGGGACGTCTTGCGGCTGGAGTCGGCGGCGTCGCGCCGGATGAGCGCCTCGCGGGTCGCCGCGACGTCCGCGCCCTTCAGCTCGCCGCTGCGGCGGGCGGCGCGCGCCTCCGGAGAGGCGGTGAGGAAGATCTTCAGGTCGGCGTCGGGCAGCACGGTGGTGCCGATGTCCCGGCCCTCGACGACGATGCCGTCGGCGGCGGACGCGGCGAGCGTGCGCTGCAGCTCGGTGATCCGGGCGCGCACCTCGGGCACGGCGCTGACCGCGCTGACCTTGGAGGTGACCTCCTGCGTGCGGATCGGGCCCGCGACGTCGATGCCGTCGACCGTGATGGTCGGCGCGGACGGGTCGGTCCCGGAGATGATCTCCGGCTTGCCGGCCGCGGAGGCGATCGCGGCGGGGTCCGTGACGTCGATGTCGTTGCTGACCATCCACCACGTGATCGCGCGGTACTGGGCCCCGGTGTCCAGGTAGCTCAGCCCGAGCTTCGCGGCCACGGCCTTCGAGGTGCTCGACTTGCCGGTGCCCGAGGGGCCGTCGATGGCCACGATGACGGTCGGAGCGGTCCGGGCGGCGCCGTTTTCCACGGTGGGAACACCTTCCTGGTGCGGGGTGGAGGTCTGTGCGGGACACGATCGCGCCCCGCACAAGGTTACTGGCTCCGCGGACCCCGTATTACTGGCCCTTCCCGGGCCGTACGAGCGGGCCGTCCCCGCTCCGGCTCACCGGGGCCCGCCGGGTCACCCCCGGCCGGGCCCGGAGCTGCCGCCCGGCCCGGGACCGGGCTTACTGGCGCAGCGCCCAGCCGCGGTCCCGCAGCGCGGCGCTGAGCACCGGTGCCGCCTTCGGCTCGACCATCAGCTGCACCAGACCGGCCTGCTGCCCGGTGGCGTGCTCGATGCGTACGTCCTCGATGTTGACCCCGGCCTGCCCCGCGTCGGCGAAGATGCGGGCGAGCTGGCCCGGCTGGTCGTCGATGAGGACCGCCACGACCTCGTAGGCGCGCGGCGCGGAGCCGTGCTTGCCGGGGACACGGACCTGTCCGGCGTTGCCGCGGCGCAGGACGTCCTCGATGCCGGTGGCGCCGTCGCGGCGCTTGCCGTCGTCGGCGGACTGGAGGGCGCGCAGCGCCCGTACCGTCTCGTCGAGGTCGGCGGAGACGTCCGTGAGGAGGTCCGCGACGGGTCCCGGGTTGGCGGAGAGGATGTCGATCCACATCCGGGGGTCGGAGGCCGCGATACGGGTCACGTCGCGGATGCCCTGCCCGCAGAGGCGTACGGCCGCCTCCTCCGCGTGCTCCAGGCGGGCGGCGACCATGCTGGACACCAGGTGCGGCATGTGCGAGACGAGGGCGACGGCACGGTCGTGGGCGTCCGCGTCCATCACGACGGGCACGGCCCGGCAGTGCGACACCAGTTCCAGGGCGAGGTTCAGGACCTCGGTGTCGGTGTCGCGGGTGGGCGTGAGGACCCAGGGGCGCCCTTCGAAGAGGTCGCCGGTCGCGGCCAGCGGGCCGGACTTCTCGCGTCCGGACATGGGATGCGAGCCGATGTACGCGGCGAGGTCGAGGCCGAGGGCCTCCAGCTCGCGGCGGGGGCCGCCCTTGACGCTGGCGACGTCCAGGTAGCCGCGGGCGAGACCCCGGCGCATGGCGTCGGCGAGGGTGGCGGCGACGTGGGCGGGCGGCGCGGCGACGATGGCGAGGTCGACGGGCCCGGCGGGCGGCTCGTCGGTGCCCGCGCCCAGTGCCGCGGCGGTACGGGCCTGCTCCGGGTCGTGGTCGGCGAGGTGGACGACGACGCCGCGGGCGGCGAGCGCGAGGGCGGCCGACGTGCCGATCAGGCCGGTGCCGATGACGAGTGC
Source organism: Streptomyces sp. NPDC048643 (assembly GCF_040650615.1). NCBI lineage: Bacteria > Bacillati > Actinomycetota > Actinomycetes > Kitasatosporales > Streptomycetaceae > Streptomyces > Streptomyces sp. NPDC048643. The sequence goes on along the minus strand of NZ_JBEZHO010000067.1, from coordinate 40,703 downwards.
GGTCCTCACTGGGCGATGTCCTTGCGCAGTGCGCCGGCGGCGCCGAGGTAGACGTGCACGATCTCGGCGCGCGGCCGGTCGGACTCGATGTGGGCGAGGACCCGGACGACGCGCGGCATGGCGCCCTCGATGTCCAGTTCCTGCGCGCAGATCAGCGGGACGTCGACGATGCCGAGCTTGCGCGCGGCGGCCGCCGGGAAGTCGCTGTGCAGATCGGGTGTCGCCGTGAACCAGATGCTGATCAGGTCGTCCGTGGTGAGCGCGTTCCGCTCCAGGACGGCGGTGAGCAGCTCGCTCACCTGCTCATCCATGTGGCCGGCCTCGTCCCGTTCCAGTTGGACGGCGCCCCGGACCGCTCGTACCGCCACGGTGATGCTCCTCGCTGGTCTGCGTCGGTCGTGTCGTGGCCAGCGTAGTCAGGGCCCGGAGCGGGGGTGCGCGGCGCCCGCCTGACGAGACGGGGCCGCGCAGCGGACCCGGCCGTCCGCGGCCGGGGCCACGGGGTCAGAGCGACTGCTGCTTGATGAGGTCCTCGAGCGAGGTGCCGGACGGGATCTGCCCGGTCGGGGTGAGCTTGTCGACGGCCTGCGGAAGCGACTGGGCGATCTGGTCCGCGGCCTGCTGGGGGCTGACCCCGTTCTGCTCGGCGACCTTCTGGAGGGTCTCGTCGGGCAGCGCCTCGGCGATCTGCCGGCCGCTGACGGCCTTGTTCTCGCCGCTGCCGACCCAGGACTGGGCCTGGTCGACCAGGCCGGACTTGGTGAGCATGTCCATCAGGCCGCCCAGCGGACTGCCGCCGCCGTTGCCCGACGCGCCGCCGCCGAGGGCTCCGAGCAGCGCGCCCAGGATGTTGCCCGCGCCGCCGCCGGAGGAGCCGGACTGGCCGCCCCCGCCGAGGAGGCCGCCGAGCAGACTGCCGAGATCGTTACCCGCCATGGTCCCGCCTTTCGTGAGTGCGGCCGGGGGAGGCGCCCGCCCGGCCTCAAGCTCTGTCAATGTCACCGGAATCACCCCTTTCCGCCACTTGTGGTGAGAACGCGCCTGTGCGCCTCTGGACGCGGGGCCGCGGGTCCGCTCTCATGGCAGGAGACTCGCCTCGGGGGAGGCCCGTATGACCCGCATGAAGCGTCCAGGACCCCTTCTCACCCTTCTCGCGGGGCTCGTGCTCGGCGTGTTCCTGCTGTCGCTCAACGCGGCGACGGGGACGAGGACAGCGTCGGCCGACCAGAAGAACCCACCGGGCGCCACGGTGTCGCCCGCCGCGTCCGGGGCCTCCGCGTCCCCGTCCTCACCGGACCCCTCATCGCCGTCGCCGCGTTCGTCGCCCTCCTCATCGCCTCCGGCGTCACCCACGGTCCGCCCGGCGCCCGACGCCGACTACGCGGGCCGCACGGACGACGACTCGTCGGCGGTCGCCGTCTCCCTGCGGAACGGGAAGGCGATCGCGTACTTCTGCGACGGGCACGACAAGGAGTCCTGGCTGAAGGGCGACGTCGGCAGCGACGGCGCCATGAAGCTCACGGGCCGCGACGGCGCCGAGCTGAACGGCACGCTCAAGGACGGCCGGCGGATCCGCGGGACCGTCGACCTCGGCGGGCGGCGCTACGGCTTCACCGCCGACCGGGCGGTCAAGCCGTCCGGGCTGTACCGGGCGACCTCGACCGTGCGCGGGGCGAAGATCGACGGCGGCTGGATCGTGCTGCCGGGCGGAAAACAGGTCGGCGTCGTCGACCGCGACGGCACTCCCTCGAAGGCTCCGGCGATCGACCCGGAGACCGGTGCCGTGACCATCGACGGACACAAGATCGTCGCGCGGCCTGTCACCCCCTGACCCCCTCTCTCGCAGGGAGCAGCTCATGACCGTGGACCCGAACGCCGCCACCCGGGGATTTCCCGTTCCGCCACCCGCCCACCGCCGCCGGAGTCCGGCCCGCTATCTCGTCCCCGCCCTGGTCGCCGGGGCGGTCGCCCTCGGCCTCGGTGTCTACGGCAGACTGCACGACCCGGCCGGAACGGCCTTCAACCTGGCGGGCTTCAGCAGCACCGGCGCCGTGAAGTCGTGGCTCGCGACGGCCGCGTTCTTCTTCGCGCTCGTCCAGTTCGCGTCGGCGCTCATGATGTACGGGAAGCTGCCGGGGCCGGGCTGGGCGTCCACGCTGCACCGGTGGTCCGGGCGGATCGCCTTCCTGGTGGCGGTGCCGGTCGCCGTGCACTGTCTGTACGCGTTGGGCTATCAGACGTACGAGACACGCGTCCTGTTGCACTCGCTCCTCGGTTGCTTCTTCTTCGGTGCCTTCAGTGCCAAGATGCTGCTGCTCCGCTGGGAGCGCCTGCCCGGCTGGCTGCTGCCGATCGTCGGCGGCCTGGTCTTCGCCGTGCTCACGGCCCTCTGGCTGACGTCCGCCCTCTGGTTCTTCCGAACGTTCGGAGTGACGACATGACCCACCGCTCGACGCGGCGCACCGTGATCCTCGCGACGGGGGCGTCCGCGCTGCTCGTGGGGTGCAGCAAGTACGGGGACGAAGGCGGCTCGGACAGCTCCTCGGACAACACCTCCAACACCTCGCCGAAGGCGTCGAGCGGCGAGAAGCTCGCCTCGACGGGCGACATCCCGGTCGGTGGCGGCAAGATCTTCAAGGACAAGAAGATCGTGGTGACCCAGCCGAAGAAGGGCGACTTCAAGGCCTTCTCGGCGATCTGCACGCACCAGGGCTGCACCGTGAACACCGTCGCGAACGGCACGATCGACTGCCCGTGCCACGGGAGCAGGTTCAGCGTCGAGAACGGCGCGGTGAAGGCCGGTCCCGCACCGCGTCCGCTGCCCGCGGAGAAGATCGTCGTGGAAGGAAATTCGATCCGCACGGCGTGAGAAGGCCCGTACGCTCCGGGCATGCGTTCCGAATCCGGAGCGCCGCGGGTCTCCGCGGCGTCCCCCGTCTCCCCGCTCTCCCTGGTGCGTGATCACACGGTCTACTCCTGTGTGATGGGGTCGCGGGCCTTCGGGCTGGCCACGGACGACAGCGACACGGACGTCCGGGGCGTCTTCCTCGCCCCGACCCCGCTGTTCTGGCGCTTCGAGAAGCCCCCGACCCATGTCGAGGGGCCGGCGGAGGAGCAGTTCAGCTGGGAGCTGGAGCGGTTCTGCGCGCTCGCGCTGCGCGCCAACCCGAACATCCTGGAGTGCCTGCACTCCCCCCTCGTCACGTACACGGACGAGGTGGGGCGCGAACTCCTCGCCCTCAGAGGGGCGTTCCTGTCCCGTCTCGCACACGAGACGTTCGCCCGCTACGCCCTGGGCCAGCACAAGAAGCTGGAGGCCGATGTCCGCCGGCACGGCGCCCCGCGCTGGAAGCACGCCATGCATCTGCTGCGGCTCCTGATGAGTTCGCGCGATCTGCTGCGCACCGGCGTCCTCACGGTCGACGTGGGCGACCAGCGGGAGCCGCTCCTCGCCGTGCGGCGGGGCGAGATGTCCTGGGACCGGGTCGAGGCGTGGATGTCCCGGCTGGCGGCGGAGGCCGAGGAGGCGGAGTCCCGCAGCCCGCTTCCGCCCGAGCCGGACCACGCGCGCGTGGAGGACTTCCTGATCCGGACGCGCCGGGCCGCCGCGCTCCGGGACTCCGGCGCTCCGGACCCGCCCTAGGAGACGGCCGCGGCCTGTCGGTCGGCGTCGAGACGGACCCGGACGACGTAGTCGTGCAGGGCGTCGCGCACGGAGGGGGCCTCCGGCAGTGCCGAGGCGTCCTGGGCCTCGTCGAGGAGGCTGTGCAGCCGCTCGACGTCCGCCTCCACGCGCGCGTGGGGGACGTCGGCGGCGCCGTGCTCCCGCTCCGCCTTCTCGGCGATCAGGTCCGGCAGGTAGTCGGGAGAGGCGATCTGTCCGACGAGCGTCGGCAGATCGGCCTGGACCTCGCCGCTGCGCATGAGGTGGATACCGGTGAGCAGCACACGGAACGTGTAGAGCAGCGGCTTGAGTTCGCCGGTCCTCTCGAAGAGCCGCCACTGCGTCGAGGCGAACCCCCGGTAGTGGTGGGCGTGATGACGGGTGAGGACGCCGGGGGCGAGCGAGACCAGCTCCCGGTGTTCGTCACCGGTGTGCACGACGAGCGGCGAGAGCAGCTGCTCCAGTACATAGCCGTTGCGCCGCAGCATCAGCCGTACGAACTTGCGCAGGTCGTGGGTGACCAGGTCCATCTCGACGCCCTCGCGCAGCCACATGCGGGACCGGGTCTCCTCGGGCTCGCGCAGTCCGACGAGGTCGGCCGTGGGCAGCAGATGGACGCCGCGCAGGTCGACGTCGGAGTCGCGCGAGGGGAAGCCGTACAGGTGCGCCCCGGAGACGGTGGCGAAGAGCACGGGGTCGGGCTGTTCGGCCACCACGCTCGCGAGGTCGGTGCCGAGGTCCAGGGCGTCTGTCATCCCTCAAGCGTCCCAGAGCGCCCCCAGGGACATCAGGTCGCCCTGGTACTCGATCCGGTCGGCCCACTCCCGGGGCCAGGCACCGGAGCCGTGGTAGGCGCCGGCGAACGCCCCGGTCAGGCAGGCGATCGAGTCGGAGTCGCCCGAGGTGCAGGCGGCGCGGCGCAGCGCGGTGACGGGTTCGTCGACGAAGAGCAGGAAGCACAGCAGGCCGGTGGCGAGTGCCTCCTCGGCGACCCAGCCCCCGCCGGTGGCCATGCAGGGGTCGGACTCGGGCGAGACGGTGCGCACGGCGTGCCGGAGGTTGTCGAGGACGTCGAGGCACTCGTCCCAGCCGCGGGAGATGTACTGCTCCGGTGTGGCGTCCTCGCTGAAGGTCCACAGGTCGCCGAGCCAGCGCGTGTGGTAGCGGTGCCGGTTCTCGTACGCGTACGAGCGCAGCCGGCCGATCAGTCCCATCGGCTCGGTGCCCTGGGCGAGCAGCCAGACCGCGTGGGCGGTGAGGTCCGAGGCGGCGAGCGCGGTGGGGTGGCCGTGGGTGAGTGCGGCCTGCAACTGCGCGGCCCCGGCCCGCTGTTCGTCGCTGAGTCCGCGGACGAGTCCGACGGGTGCGACGCGCATGTTGGCGCCGCAGCCCTTGGAGCCGATCTGACTGGCCTCCTGCCAGCGCCGCTTCTCGTTCTTGAGGAGGTTGCAGGCGGTGAGGCAGGTCCGGCCGGGGGCGCGGTTGTTCTGCGGCGACTGGTACCAGTCCACGAACTCCTCGCGCACCGGCCGTTCCATCCGCAGCGGGCCGAGCAACCCGCGGTCCATGGCGGTGCGCAGCCCCCAGGCCAGGGCGAGCGTCATCTGGGTGTCGTCGGTGACGATCGCGGGCCGGGGCAGCGCCATCTGCCGCCAGGGGCCGCACTTGTCGAGGATGGCGGGCACGGAGTTGAACTCGGTGGGGAACCCGAGCGCGTCACCGAGGGCCAGGCCGATCAGGGAGCCGGTGGCGGCGCGTTTCGCGAGGGTCGTGGTGGTCATCAGGGCCGTCCTTCCGAGGTGGGGCGCAGCAGGGGTGGATGCAGTGCTTTCGCGCCGCCCGCGCGGTAGAGGGCGGCGGGCTTGCCGCGGCCGCCGGTGAGGCGGGCGCCGCCGGGGACCTGTTCGACGAAACCCGGCGTCGCGAGGACCTTGCGGCGGAAGTTGGGCCGGTCGAGAGCGGTGCCCCACACGGTCTCGTAGACCTGCTGCAGCTCTCCGAGGGTGAACTCGGGCGGACAGAAGGAGGTGGCGAGACAGGAGTACTCGAGCTTGGCGCCGACGCGTTCGTGGGCGTCGGCGAGGATGCGGTCGTGGTCGAAGGCGAGCGGGGCGAGCGCGTCGAACCGCAGCCACCGGGCCTGTGCCGCGTCGCCGCCGCCGTGCGGTTCGGGGGCGTCGGCGAGGAGCGCGGCGAACGCGACGGAGACGATCCGCATACGGGGGTCGCGGTCGGGTTCGCTGTAGGTGCGCAGTTGTTCCAGGTGGAGCCCGGAGATGTCCGACAGGCCCGTCTCCTCGGCGAGTTCGCGGCGCGCCGCCGCCTCCGCGGACTCGTGGGGCAGCACGAAGCCGCCGGGCAGCGCCCAGTGGCCGGCGTACGGCTCCTGGCCACGCTCGACGAGCAGCACCTGGAGTGCGCCCGCGCGCACCGTCAGGACGGCCAGGTCGACGGTGACGGCGAAGGGCTCGAAGGCGTACTTGTCGTATCCCTCGGGCTTCGTACCGCCCGGCGCGCGGCCGTCCTCTGACGCCACACCCTCATCCCCTTTATGGTCAGTCTGACTATGGTCAGTACGACTATAAAGGGGATGCGAGGACCCCAACAAGGTTCACGCCCACGGAAGTTGCTGCTCCTCGCCGCGCCCGTGGGAGATGTGTCGCCGCCTGGGGCGGGGGCGGCGGAAGGGATGCGGAACCCGGACGAAGGCCGCTTCGGTCACCCGTCGACCCCGGCGTTCGTAACCTCGGCCCGACGGGCCCGCGACCGGCGCACGTCGTGCCCCTGCGCCGGTGTGCGCGCCGGGGCGAGAGCCGCCACGAGCGCTCCGACGGTCGCGACGCCGGCGGAGACCCACAGCGCGGGGCCGCAGCCGTCGACGAAGCGCTCGGCCGAGCCGTAGCCCCCGTACCGGGTGAACACGGCCGCGGCGACGGCGATCCCGAAGACTCCGCCGAGTTCGCGCAGCGCGTTGTTGACGCCCGCGGCGACCCCCGCGTCGGCGGGCGGGACCGACGAGGTCACCGCGTTGGCGACGGTGGGGAAGACCATCGAGATGCCGACGCCCGCGACGATCAGCGGCAGCACCAACCGCCCGTAGTCCACGCCCGGTTCCACCTGCCACGCCAGCAGACCGAGACCGAGCGCCTGGAGAGCGAGCCCGCCGAGCATGAAGGGCCGGTTGCCGAACCGGTCGGCGAGCGCGCCCGCGAGCGGAGCGACGGCCAGCGGCATGCCGGTCCACACCAGGATGCGGACACCGGCCTGCAACGGCGAGTTCCCGAGCCCCAGTTGGAACAGCTGCGTGATCATGAACAGGGAGCCGAGCAGCGACATGAACGTCAGGAAGGCGACGCCGTTGGCGGTGGAGAAGGCCCGCCGGCGGAAGTATCCGAGCGGCAGCATCGGGTAGCGCGCCCGCGACCGCTCCCAGCCGAGGAAGGCCGCCGTGAAGAGGACTCCGAGCGCCAGTGCGCCCAGCACCTCGGCGCTCCCCCAGCCCGCCTGCGGGGCCCGCACCGGCGCCCAGGCCAGGCCGGTCAGCCCGACGGCCGCCAACAGCAGCCCCACGACGTCGAGTTGTGGACGCGGCCCGTGACTCTCACGCAGCTTCAGCGCGGCCAGTGGCAGCATCACCAGCCCGGTGGGCACGTTCAGCCAGAAGATCCACTGCCAGGACAGGCCCTCGGTGACGGCCCCGCCGAGGACGGGTCCCGCCGCCACCCCGAGGCCGGTCACCCCGCCCCACACCCCGATGGCCACGCCCCGCTTCTCGGCCGGGAACGCCTCGCTGATCAGGGTCAGGGTGAGCGGCAGCAGGACGGCCGCGCCGGCGCCCTGGAGCACCCGCGCGCCGATGAGCTGCCCCGGCCCCCCGGCCAGCGCCGCGAGCGCCGAGGCCAGGGTGAAGACGGCGAGCCCGGCGACGTACATGCGCCGCCGGCCGAAGCGGTCGCCGAGCGCGGCACCGGTCAGGGTGAGACAGGCGAACACGAGGTTGTACGCGTTGATCGTCCATTCCAGGTCGGACAGGCTCGCCCCGAAGTCGGCCCGCAGCGAGGGCAGCGCGGTGGCCACGACGACCACGTCCAGGGAACAGAGCAGCGCCCCCAGTCCGGCGAGCACGACGGTCCACGCACGGCGTGCGGGCACGGGCGTCGGCTGCTGGACGGGGGCGCGTGCGGTGGTGTCGGTCATGACGGTTCCTTCCGTGAGGATCACTCACGGAAGACGGACCGGCGCCGCCCCGAAAAGGAATCGTGGCTGCGGACCGCGTCCCAGGAAGGCGAGCAGCAGGTCGCCGGGCCCGGCCCCCGCGGGCACCGCGACCGGATCGGCGAACCGCACCCCGCGGTCGGCGTCCGCCACCACGACCGGTGCGAGGGGCAGCAGTTCCGCCGCGAGCGCGGACGGTATCGGCCGTGGCCGACCGCACGCCTGCGTCACGTCCCAGCCGTGCACCGCGATCTCCAGGGCACCGACCGCCGCCAGCAGCCCCAGGTCGAGGCGGCGGTCCCCCACGGCCGGGGCGGGCGGCGCGCCGGACACGGCCGCCCAGGCGCCGAGGAGCGCCCCGGCCCGCGCGCGGAAGGCACACACCGGATCGGCGGCGGGTACGGCGGGACACAGCCCCACCCGGCCCTCGGCGACGCCCTCGTAGAGCGCGTCCAGCGAGTCGTCGAGGTGCTGGAGCAGTTCCCCGAGGTCCCAGTCCGCGCACGGCGTCGGCCGGCCCAGACCCGTGCGCGGGACGGCCGCGACACCGCCCAGCGCGTAGGCGAGGGAACGCTCCAGCAGCTCACCGGGGTTCACGCGAGCACCCCGGGCAGCCCGAAGCCGGGGAACAGCTCCGGGTCCAGGAAGACGGTGAGCCGTGCGACAGCGCCCTCCTCGACGGTGAGGACCTGCACGGAGTGCGCCCGCAGCATCCCGTCGGCACCGCTTTCGTACGCCGCCACCGCCGGCTGCCCGTTGGCCCGGACCGGCAGCATGCGGATCCATCCCGGCGCGCGGCCGGAGAGCACCCGTACCCGCAGGAACCGCAGGACGTCCTTCTTGCCGCTGAACCACTCCAGGTGGGGCGGCATCTCCAGCTCGACCCCGTCCCGCAGCAGGCCCAGCAACGACTCCATGTCGGCGTTCTCGAAGGCCCGCATGTACCGGTCGAGCAGCTCGCGGTCGTCGGCCCCGTCGGGCTCGACCACCAGGTCCTCCTCCGGCGCGACCTCGTCGAGGCGGGCACGCGCGCGCTGGAGGGTGCTCTTGACCGCCGCGGTGGTCGTGTCGAGCACGGCGGCGACCTCGGAGGCCCGCCAGGCCAGCACGTCCCGCAGGATGAGCACGGCCCGCTGCCGCGCGGGCAGGTTCTGCAGCGCGGCGACCAGCGCGAGCCGCAGGGTGCCGCGCGCGGCGACGACCGCCGCCGGGTCGAGGAGCGAGTCGGGCAGCGGCTGGAGCCAGGGAACGTCCGTCGCCGGGGCCCGCAGCGGGCCCTCCGGCGCGTCTCCCGGCCCGCCGAGCCCGGTGGGCAGCGGACGCCGCCCCCGCCCCTCCAGGGCCGTCAGACACGTGTTGGTGGCGATCCGGTAGAGCCAGGTGCGCAGGGAGGCCCGGCCCTCGTACCCCTCGTAGGACCGCCAGGCCCGCAGGTACGTCTCCTGGACCAGGTCCTCGGCGTCGTCGACCGAGCCGAGCATGCGGTAGCAGTGGGCGAGCAGCTCCCGCCGGTACGGGTCGGTCAGCCGGACGAACTCGTCCCGGTCCGTCGTCGCGGTCATCGCCGCTCCCTTCGTTCGCACCGGGCGCACGGCGGCACACCGGTGGTCCGTTCACCGGTACAGACCGGCCGGGCGGCGAAAACGAATCGGCCGGCCCCGGAGAAGTTCCGGAACCGGCCGTCGTACGCGCGAGGCGCGGGGGGGGCGGTGGGTCGTGCGACCGCCCCCGGGGTCCTGTCGGGGCCTAGAGGCCGACCTCGGCCATCAGCATGCCGACCTCGGTGTTCGACAGGCGGCGCAGCCAGCCCGACTTCTGGTCGCCCAGCGTGATCGGGCCGAAGGCGACGCGCACCAGCTTGTCGACCGGGAAGCCGGCCTCGGCGAGCATGCGGCGCACGATGTGCTTGCGGCCCTCGTGCAGGGTCACCTCGACGAGGTAGTTCTTGCCGGTCTGCTCCACGACGCGGAAGTGGTCCGCCTTGGCGTACCCGTCCTCCAGCTGGATGCCGTCCTTGAGCCGCTTGCCCAGGTCACGCGGGATCGGGCCGACGATGTGCGCGAGGTAGACCTTCTTCACGCCGTACTTGGGGTGGGTCAGCCGGTGCGCGAGCTCACCGTGGTTGGTGAGCAGGATGACGCCCTCGGTCTCGGTGTCGAGCCGGCCGACGTGGAAGAGCCGCGTCTCGCGGTTCGTCACGTAGTCGCCGAGGCACTGACGGCCCTCGTTGTCCTCCATGGTGGAGACGACACCGGCGGGCTTGTTCAGCGAGAAGAACTGGTACGACTGCGTCGCGACCGTCAGGCCGTCGACCTTGATCTCGTCCTTCTCCGGGTCGACGCGCAGACCCTGCTCCAAGACGATCTCGCCGTTGACCTCGACCCTGGCCTGGTCGACCAGTTCCTCGCAGGCACGCCGGGAGCCGTAGCCCGCTCGCGCGAGGATCTTCTGGAGGCGCTCGCCCTCCTCCTCGGCACCCGGGAAGGTCTTGGGCAGCTTGATGTCGGGCTTGCCCGCGTACCGGTCGCGGTTGCGCTCCTCGGTCCGCGTCTCGTACTCACGGGAGCGCGAGGGCTCGGTGCGGCCGCCGCGCTGCTGGCCCTGCTTGGGGCCGCCCTTGGCGCCGCCGCGTGCCGAGGCGCCGCGCCCGGACTTCGGGCCTTCGTGTGTGCCCCCGGGGCCTACGTCGTAGCGACGCTCCTCGGGACGGGGCTTGCTGGGACGCTTCGGCTGGTCGTCGCGCCCCGCGTCGCTCCTCGGCTGGGAACCGGCTCCGCGTGAGCCCGCGCTCCCGCCGGCCCCACGCGAACCGCCGGCCCCACGCGGGCCGCCGCCTCCACCGGCCCCACGCGAACCGCCGGCGCTTCCGCGCGCACCGCCGCTCCCGCCGGCCCCACGCGAGCTACCGCTCCCGCCGGTTCCCCGCGGGTTGCCGCGCCCGCTGTTCCTGCCGCTGCCACTGCCACTGCTTCGCATCAAAGTTCCGTCGTCGTCGTGTCGTCTGCGTCTGTATCCGGTGCATCCGGATCGAACGACGGGACCCCTTCCAGCGTCTCTGCTTCGATCGCGTCCGCCTCGGGGAGGAAGGGCGCGAGCTCCGGGAGCTCGTCCAGACCGCGCAGGCCCATTCGCTCCAGGAAGTAGTTCGTCGTCGTGTACAGGATCGCACCTGTTTCGGGTTCCGCGCCCGCCTCCTCCACCAGACCCCGCTGGAGGAGGGTGCGCATCACGCCGTCGCAGTTGACTCCGCGGACCGCCGAGACCCTGGAACGGCTGACCGGTTGGCGGTACGCGACGACGGCGAGCGTCTCCAGGGCGGCCTGGGTGAGACGGGCCTGCTGCCCGTCCAGGACGAAGCGCTCGACGGCGGCCGCGTACTCGGGCCGGGTGTAGAAACGCCAGCCGCCGGCGATGAGCCGCAGCTCGAATCCACGGCCCTGGACGGTGTAGTCGTCGGCCAGTGCGCGCAGGGCGTCCGCGATCTGCCGCTTGGGCCGCTCCAGTATTTTCGCGAGGTGCTCCTCGGTCGCGGGTTCGTCGACGACCATCAGGACGGCCTCAAGGGCCGGCCTGAGGTCGAGGTCGGCGACGGTGCGCGGCCCCGCGGGGGTCTCCATGGTGTCCTCGCTCACGTCTTCTCCTCCTCGGGTTCCCCGCGCTCCTTGGCCGCCCGCCTCTTCCCGTCGTCCAGCGGCTCAGGGGGCCGGTCGAACTCGTCCGTCACCCTCGGCTGGTCCCCGCCCTCGCCGCCCGTCCAGCGCACCATCAGGTCCCCGAGGGCCTCCTCCTGGTCCAGGGCGACGGCCTTCTCCCGATAGAGCTCCAGCAGGGCCAGGAAGCGGGCGACGACGGTGAGGGTGTCGTCGGCGTCCTCGACGAGCGCCCGGAAGCTGGCCTCGCCCAGTTCCTTCAGCCGCGCCACCACGATGCCCGCCTGCTCCTGCACGCTGACGAGCGGCGCGTGGATGTGGTCGACGTAGACCTGCGGCCTGGGCTTGGGCTGCATCGCCTTCACGGCGAGCCTGGCGAAGCCCTCCGGCCCGATGCTGATGACCACCTCGGGCAGCAGCGCGGCGTGGTGCGCCTCCAGGCCGACCGTACGCGGGTAGCGGCGGCCCTCCTCTTCGAGCCGGGCGTTGAAGATGTCGGCGATCCGCTTGTACGCGCGGTACTGGAGCAGCCGTGCGAACAGCAGGTCGCGCGCCTCCAGGAGGGCCAGGTCGGCCTCGTCCTCGACCTCCGCGGTCGGCAGCAGGCGGGCCGCCTTCAGGTCGAGCAGGGTGGCCGCGACGACCAGGAACTCGGTCGTCTGATCGAGGTCCCAGTCCGGCCCCATCGCCCGGATGTGCGCCATGAACTCGTCGGTGACCTTCGACAGCGCGACCTCGGTGACGTCGAGCTTGTGCTTCGAGATGAGCTGGAGCAGCAGGTCGAAGGGCCCCTCGAAGTTCGAGAGCCGCACCTTGAAGACGCCGTCGTCGGTGGCGTCGGTCGGGTCGGCCGCGTCGGAGGCGTCGCCGCCTGTCGTCCCGGTCCCTTCGGGAGCAGTGACGGGCCTTGCGGATCCGGCCGTGGCCCCCTGACCCGGCCCCGTCGGAACGTGGGCCGCGCCGGTCCCGGGCACGGAGGCCGGCGTGTCACCGGGCGCTCGTCGTGGCACGGCGGACGGAGCCCTGGACGCGGGCGGGACAGCGGTCCCGGCAACCGCGACAGGGCCGCCTCCGGTCTCTCCGGCGGACCCGTCAGGCCCCGCAAGGCCCGCGAGATCCTCGTCCCCGACGTCGCCCGCCACGAAGACGCCGGCGGAGGGGGCGGGAGCCGGGGGGTGCATGGGATCCGCAGTTGCCGGTCCGCCCGACCGGGAGCCCTCGACCGGGAAGCCTCCGGCGGATCCGGTGGGACCGGCGAGAGGCCCGGTCCTCGCTCCGCTCGCCCGAGCGGCTTGGTCGGACCCGGCGGACTCCGGAAGCGCCTCAGCGGCCTCCGCGGGCACCTGGAGCGCCTCGGAGCGTCCGACCGGACTCGCGGGCCCACCGGACGCGTCGGGGCCCTCTGGGGGCGCCTCAGGCGGTTCGGTGGGGGTCTCACGTCCGCCGCCGGACGCCTCAGGCGCTCCTGAGTCCTCGGTGGAGGGGGCCGGCGGCGCTTCCAGCGGCCGGGCGGGCGGTTCGTTCGGACCGCCCGTAGGACCGGGTGGTTCCGGGGACGGCGGGGGCTGGGCCCCACCGGGCGCCGGTGCCGTGCCCGGTCCGCGCCCCAGCGCACGCCGACGACCGCCGGAGGCGGCGGTCGGAGGCGGGTCGTTCGAGGTCATAGCCGTCGCAGGCTACCGCTACCGCCCGCGCAGCCGTCGTACGAGGATGCTCGCGTCCCCACGGGATTCCAGATCGGCGAGGACGACGGCGACCGCCTCGCGGACGATCCGCCCGCGGTCCACGGCGAGCCCGTGCTCACCGCGGAGCACCAGGCGGGCGTGCTCGAGGTCCATCAGTTCCTCGGCGGACACGTACACCGTGATCTTCTCGTCGTGCCGCTCCCGCCCGCTGGGGCGCCGGTTGGGGGCCGCCCGCCCGCGCTTGCGGGACGACTGCCCGCCGGCGGCGGGGGCGGCAGAACCTTCCTGCGCCTGCGGACGCCGCCCCGAACGGTCCGGGGCACCGCCCCGGCTGCGGGACTCCCCCGCGTCGGACGACTCGGCGTCGGCGGCGACGTGTTCGTCGCCCTCACCGTCACCGCCCTGGACGGGCACCGCGTGCGGTGCGTCCTCCCCGGCGGCCGCCGCGTCGCTCTCACCGGCCGGAGCCGGCACCCGGGCCTCGCCGTTGGTCCGGCGCGAGGGCGTGGACGACTGGAGCGCCATTCCCCCGGTGGTACGGAACAGTTCGTCGGCCCCCGGCAGACTCACTCGGCGGGACACCGGGCGAGCACCTCCCTGGCGAGCTGGCGATAGGCGGCGGCACCGACGGAGTTGGAGGCGTACGTGGTGATCGGCTCACCGGCGACCGTGGTCTCCGGGAAGCGGACGGTCCGGCCGATCACGGTGTGGTAGACGTGATCGTCGAAGGCCTCCACGACGCGTGCGAGCACCTCACGACTGTGCACCGTGCGGGAGTCGTACATCGTCGCGAGGATGCCGTCGAGTTCCAGGTCGGGGTTGAGCCGCTCCTGGACCTTCTCGATCGTCTCCGTGAGCAGCGCGACACCACGCAGCGCGAAGAACTCGCACTCCAGCGGCACGATCACCTTGTGGGCGGCCGTCAGCGCGTTCACGGTGAGCAGACCGAGCGAGGGCTGACAGTCGATCACGATGTAGTCGTAGTCGGCCATCAGCGGCTTCAGGGCCCGCTGGAGCGTCGACTCGCGCGCGACCTCGCTGACCAACTGCACCTCGGCGGCGGACAGGTCGATGTTGCTGGGCAGCAGGTCCATGTTCGGGACCGCCGTCTTCAGGAGCACCTCGTCGGCCGCCATGCCCCGCTCCATGAGCAGGTTGTAGACCGTGAGGTCGAGCTCCATCGGGTTGACGCCGAGCCCCACGGACAGCGCGCCCTGCGGGTCGAAGTCGACGAGGAGCACGCGGCGGCCGTACTCGGCGAGAGCCGCGCCCAGGTTGATGGTCGACGTGGTCTTGCCCACGCCGCCCTTCTGGTTGCACATCGCGATGATCGTCGCGGGTCCGTGGCTGGTCAGCGGACCCGGGATCGGGAAGTAGGGCAGGGGCCGCCCCGTCGGGCCGATGCGCTCACGGCGCTGGCGGGCCGCGTCGGGCGCGAGCGTGGCCGCGTACTCCGGATCGGGCTCGTACTCGGCGTCGGGGTCGTAGAAGTGCCCCTCGGGCAGTTCGTCGTAGTCGGCGAAGTGGGTGTGGTTCTCGCCACTTCCGTTGCCGGCCATGGCGTTCACGTGATGGCCATCCATGCTCTGGTGTGCTGGCTGGGTCAGCCCTGTTCTAGGGGGACTCTGGTGGGCTGCGAAGGTGCGGACAGCGACGGAGCCGACAGCCTCGAGCCCCGTGGGGCTCTGGCCCCGCGCCGGCATTCCTGGTTGACCACCCCCGGGAGTAAATGTCGACTCATTCACAAGTCGTCTTACCTCCTTGGTGACCAGGAAACTTCTAGATAGGTCAGCGTGGCACCATGCCGACGGTTGGCGACTCTATGGCGTGTCACCGCTCCGCAGCAACACAATCCGCCGGACCCGACCCGATGTGTCGGCAACCGAACACCCCTCTGTCAAGGGCGTAAGGCCGTCGCACAGCAGGTTTCACCGGTGTGCGAATCGGTTAAAGAGTTACGTTCGTGGCGAGTTGAACGAGTGTCGCAAAGTGACCCGACACACACCCGGCCGGACCTTGTCGGGCAAGGTCCGGCCGGGTGCGCGGTGTTGACGACCTGTGTTGACGTATCGCCTTTTGTCAGCCCGGAGTCGACCTCGAAAGTCGACTCTCGACGCCTCCGTGGGTCCTAGCTGAGCAGGCTCTCCAGGGCGACGTGCTCCAGGCCGTGAGCCTCGGCGACCTCGCGGTAAACGACCTTGCCGTCATGGGTGTTGAGGCCCTTGGCCAGGGCGTTGTCGCGGCGCAGCGCCTCGACCCAGCCGCGGTTGGCGAGCTCGACGATGTACGGCAGCGTCGCGTTGGTCAGCGCGTAGGTCGAGGTGTTGGGCACCGCGCCGGGCATGTTGGCGACGCAGTAGAAGACCGAGTTGTGGACCGGGAAGGTCGGCTCGGCGTGCGTGGTGGGACGCGAGTCCTCGAAGCAGCCGCCCTGGTCGATCGCGATGTCGACAAGGACACTTCCCGGCTTCATCCGCGACACGAGCTCGTTGGTGACCAGCTTCGGGGCCTTGGCACCCGGGATGAGCACGGCGCCGATCACGAGGTCGGCCTCGAGGCAGGCCTTCTCCAGCTCGAAGGTGTTGGAGACGACGGTCTGGATCTTCGTACCGAAGATCTTGTCCGCCTCCTTGAGCTTGTTGATGTCGCGGTCGAGCAGGGTCACGTGGAAGCCCATGCCGATGGCGATCTGCGCGGCGTTCCAGCCGGAGACGCCGCCGCCGATGACGACGGCCTTGGCTGCGAGCACGCCCGGGACACCGCCGGGCAGGACGCCGCGGCCGCCGTTGGCGCGCATCAGCTGGTAGGCGCCGACCTGCGGGGCCAGTCGGCCCGCGACCTCGGACATCGGGGCGAGCAGCGGCAGCGCGCGGCTGGGGAGCTCGACGGTCTCGTACGCGATCGCCGTGGTGCCCGACTCCAGGAGGGCGTCCGTGCACTCCTTGGAGGCGGCGAGGTGCAGGTACGTGAAGAGCGTCTGGTCCTTGCGCAGGCGGTGGTACTCCTCCGCGATCGGCTCCTTGACCTTGAGCAGCAGGTCGGCGGTGGCCCAGACCTCGTCGGCGGTGCCGAGGATCTGCGCACCGGCGGAGACGTACTCCTCGTCCGTGATCGAGGAGCCGACGCCGGCGTTCTGCTCGACGACGACCTGGTGGCCGTGGCGCACCAGCTCGTGCACACCGGCGGGGGTGATGGCCACCCGGAACTCGTTGTTCTTGACCTCGCGGGGGATGCCGACCTTCACGTCGATCACGGTCCTTGGCTCAGAGGGTTCGGGGCTATGCACGCCGAGGCGATGCAAGCCAGGCGATGCATGTCATACCCGGCATACGGGAGCACACCGGGAGACACCACGGAAGAACGCGGCGGAGCCAGTCTAATGAAGGGATTCTTTCTGTCTAGCCTTTCAATGCATCAATCTTCAGCGGATGCACTACGGATTTCGCAGGCGTTAGCGTCCTGTTCCAGATCGAATGCGCTCTCCGGGAGCTCATCTCCCAGCATGCGCTCGGCCGCGGCACGGTGCAGCCGGGCGGCCGCGGGGTCGCCGAGCCGGTCCAGGGTGTCGGCCAGCCGGAGCTGGAGCGCGGCCTGCAGCCGTACGTCGTCCGCGCGACGCGCCCACTCGACGGCCTCCTGGCAGGTGCGCAGCGACTCCTCGGGCCGTCCGGCGTACTCCTGGACGCGTGCCATCTCGCTCAACGCGCGGGCCTGCGCGGCGACATCGCCGTTCTTGCGGTGCCCGGCGACGGCCGCGCGCCAGTTGACCAGCGCCTCGCCGTAGCGGCCCGCGTAGGTGTGCGCGGTGGCGATGCGTCCGTACAGGCGGGCGGCGTCCACCCGCTCACCGCGGGCGAGGCGTTCGGCGAGGGCCCGGCCGTACCAGTCGGCGGCCCGGTCGTAGTCGCCCAGCTCCTGGTGGGCACCGCCTACGGATTCCATCGCGCGGCCGGTCGCGTACGGGTCGTTCGCCTCCCGTCCGGCGTCCAGCGCGGCCCGGTAGCGGGCGAGGGCGTCGGTCGTCCGGCCGGTCTGCGCGTCGAGGTCGGCGAGGTTCAGCAGGGCCGCGGCCTTCTCGCGCGGCAGCTTCCGGCGCTCGGCGACGTCGAGCACGAGCCGGTGGATGCCGTACAGCTCGGGTGCGGCGGCCTGGGTGCCGAAGTGGGCGACCATGGCCCGCACCAGGGCGGCCATCAGACGTCGGGCGAGGGTGTCCAGCTCCCCGTCGGCCACCGCGAGCCGGGCGGAGGCGAGCAGCGCTGGCTTGCGGACGGTCAGCCACTCCTCCGCCGCCCGGGGGCTCGGGAAGCGGAGGGCGCGCGGCATCCCGGCGAGCTTCTCCTGGGCGGGCGAGCTGTCGGTCTCCGTGACGGCGCGGCAGGACACCAGCAGCCGTACGGTCCGTTCCAGCATCCGGGCGCGGGCGAGCTGCACCTCGGCGGGCCGGTCGTGCGCCTCGATCAGTGCCTGGAGGAGCGGCTGGAGGCAGCCGGGGACCTCGTACTGCGGCAGCGGGGCCGGGACCGCGCGGAGCAGGCCGAGGGCGACGAAGTCGTCGAGCGTGGTGCGGGCGGCCTGCACCGAGCAGCCCGCCAGGGCGGAGGCCGTGTGCGGGTCCACGAGCCCCGCGGGCGCCAGGGAGAGCAGGCGCAGTATCCGCGCGGCCGTGCTCGGCAGCGCGGTGTAGGCGAGCCGGAAGACGCGGGCCAGCGCGGTGCCGTCCTCGCCCTCGGAGCGCAGGTGCTTGGCGAGGTCGGCCACGGCGGACGCCGGGCGGGCGGCGAGCCAGCCGCCGGCGAGCACCAGGGCCGCGGGCTGGCCGGCGCAGAGTTCGACCAGTCCCTCGGCGGCGAGCGGGTCCACGGTGATGCGCACCGAGCCGGTGAAGTGGCCGAGGAGTTCGAGGGCCGACTTGGTGTCCAGGCCGCCGAGGGTGCAGGGGCGGACGTCGGCGATCCCGGTCAGCGGGCCCCCGGACACGGCGACGACCAGGCAGTCCGGGGAGTCGGGCAGCACCGCGTCGACCTGCTCGGCGTCGGCCGCGTCGTCGAGGACGAGCACCGCGCGGCGGACGGCGAGAGCCTCGCGCAGCCGTTCGCCGAGGTCGTCCGCGCCGGCGCCGGGGGGCGTGGGCAGCCCGAGGGCGGTGAGCAGTTCCCGCGCGGTGGACTCGGTGGGCACCGGGGTGCCGTCGGGTTCGGTGAGCCGGGCTCGCAGTATGCCGTCGGGGTAACTCTCGGCGACCTGCGCGGCGAGTTCGGCGGCGAGCGCGGTGCGGCCCGATCCGGGTTTCCCTGCGATCAGGAGAACCCGCGCGCGAGGCGCCTTGCGGCCGGACAGCGTGTCCAGCCCGGCGCGTTCGATGTCGGCCCGGAGTTCCTTCAACTCTCTGGTACGGCCCAGGAACTGACTCTCCGTAGGAGCGGACCCGGCAGCCGGGCGCCGCCCCTTGGCCGACACCTTCGTGCCGCCGTCGTCCACTGCCTGATCCGCCACGGGCCACACTCCCGTTCCACTGCGCGCGCAAGCCCGCCGGGACTCCGGTTCGGGCGTTTCCAGAGCCTAGTTCACGCTCTGCGACGATCCGGGAGGAGCGCGGCGGGGACGTCCCCCGATCGGATCAGGCGATCGTAGGACCGGCACCTCCGGACGGGTGGGTGCTCCGCGTCCGGAGGGTGGCGGGAGGAACCGCTGTCAGGCGTCGAAGGGGCGCGCGGGCCACGGCGCCTCGGCGGGACGCAGCGCGTCCAGACCGTCGCCCTGCCGGGCCGCCACGAGCGAGAGGACGCCCACGACCAGGCAGTTGTTGTGCAGCTCGCCGGCGAGGACACCGCGGACGAGATCGTCGAGGGGAACGCGGGCCAGCTCCATGTCGGCCTCCTCGTCCTCGACGTCGAACCGCTCGCCCTCCGCCTCGGAGAGGTCGCGGGCGAGGAAGATGCGGACGGCCTCGTCGCAGCCGCCGGGCGTGGTGTACACGTCGGTCAGCACGCGCCAGCTCTCCGCCTTGACGTGCGCCTCCTCGTACAGCTCGCGCTGCGCGGCGTGCAGCGGGTTCTCACCGGGGATGTCGAGCAGGCCGGCCGGGATCTCCCACAGCTTCTGGCGCACGGGGTGGCGGTACTGGCGCAGGACCAGCACCCGGCCCTCGTCGTCGAGGGCGAGGACGGCCACGGAGCCCGGGTGGACCTGGTAGTCGCGGCGGACGACGGACCCGTCGGGCATGACCACGTCGTCGGTGCGTACCGAGGTCTTGTTGCCCTTGAAGGGGGTCTCGGTCGCCCGGACCTCCCACTCCTCGGGGGTGTCCTTGATCGTCATGGCTGTCCTCCCACACGTGCCCAAAGAAGCCGGTCCGTCGACGGAGCCGGGGTGCGCGACCTGCGGATCTCACCCGCGGGCCGACACCCCGGCCACCGTACAACCCTTGTGTTACTTGCCCGTCTTGCGCTCCACCGCGGCCTTGACCAGGCCCGCGAAGAGCGGGTGCGGCCGGGTCGGGCGGGAGCGCAGCTCGGGGTGTGCCTGGGTCGCGACCAGGTACGGGTGGACGTCACGCGGGTACTCGACGTACTCGACGAGCTTGCCGTCCGGGGAGGTGCCGGAGAACTGCAGACCGGCCTTCTTCTCCAGCTCGGCGCGGTAGGCGTTGTTCACCTCGTAGCGGTGACGGTGGCGCTCCTCGACGTACTCCTTGCCGTCGTACACCTCCCGCACGATCGAGCCCTCGGCGAGCTTGGCCGGATACATGCCCAGCCGCATGGTGCCGCCCATGTCGCCCTCGCCGGCCACGATGTCGAGCTGCTCGGCCATCGTGGAGATGACCGGGTGCCCGGTGGCGGAGTCGAACTCGGTGGAGTTGGCGTCCGGGATGTCGGCCAGGTTCCGCGCGGCCTCGATCACGATGCACTGCAGGCCGAGACAGAGGCCGAGCAGCGGGATCCCGTTCTCGCGGGCGTACTGGATGGCGCCGACCTTGCCGGACACGCCGCGGTCGCCGAAGCCGCCGGGGATGCAGATCGCGTCGACGTCACCGAGCTGTCCCGCGGCACCGGCCGGGGTCTTGCAGTCGTCGGAGGTGACCCACTTGATCTTGACGCGTGCCTTGTTCGCGAAGCCGCCGGCGCGCAGCGCCTCGGTGACCGAGAGGTAGGCGTCGGGCAGGTCGATGTACTTGCCGACGAGCGCCATGGTGATCTCGTGGACGGGGTTGTGGACGCGGTCGAGCAGGTCGTCCCAGGTCGTCCAGTCCACGTCGCGGAACGGCAGGTCCAGCTTGCGGACGACGTAGGCGTCCAGGCCCTCGGTGTGCAGGACCTTCGGGATGTCGTAGATCGACTTGGCGTCGATCGCCGCCACCACGGCCGCCTCGTCGACGTCGCACATCAGCGAGATCTTGCGCTTGATGGCGGTGGGCACCTCGCGGTCGGCGCGCAGGACGATCGCGTCCGGCTGGATACCGATGTTGCGCAGGGCCGCCACCGAGTGCTGGGTGGGCTTGGTCTTCAGCTCGCCGGACGGGCCGATGTACGGGAGGAGCGAGATGTGGACGACGAAGACGTTGTCGCGGCCGACCTCGTGGCGGACCTGGCGGACCGTCTCCAGGAAGGGCAGGGACTCGATGTCACCGACCGTGCCGCCGACCTCGGTGATGACGACGTCGACGTCGTCGGTGGCCATCCGGCGGATGCGGTGCTTGATCTCGTTGGTGATGTGCGGAATGACCTGCACCGTGTCGCCCAGGTACTCGCCGCGCCGCTCCTTGGCGATGACGGTGGAGTACACCTGGCCGGTGGTGACGTTGGCCGAGCCGTCGAGGTCGACGTCGAGGAAGCGCTCGTAGTGACCGATGTCCAGGTCCGTCTCGGCGCCGTCGTTCGTGACGAACACCTCACCGTGCTGGAACGGGTTCATGGTGCCCGGGTCGACGTTCAGGTACGGGTCGAGCTTCTGCATCGTGACCCGCAGACCCCGCGCCTTGAGCAGCGCGCCCAGGCTGGAGGCCGTCAGTCCCTTGCCGAGGGAGGAGGCGACACCCCCGGTGACGAAGATGTGCTTGGTCGTCGTGGCAGTGCTGTTTCGGAAAGCAGCGGGCGGCATGGCCAAGAGGGGGCTCCCGTGGTCGCGGTCTGGGGTGCGTACCGGCGTGGGGTCCGGAGATTTCCGGAGGCGCCGTCGCTGCGGTTCGGGGGTTTCTTGCCCACCGGTCCACGGGCTACCAGGGTATCAGCGACCGAACGAGGCTGCTTCCGGCCACGCTCCGCGCACACCTCGGCACACACCCCGCACACCGCTCACTCGATCGGCCCAGCCGGGTTGCCGGGAGCGGCACGCGGATCTTCCACGTGCGTCGTATCCTGCTCGGACACTCGCTGCCGAGTCCCGCCGGTACACGGCATCATCCCGTCCGTATCCGGAACAAAGAGGGCTTGTCAGTTCGTTTCGAGACGACAGTCGGATCGCCCATCACACTGAAACGGACGCTCCGCAGCGACGTACGAACTACGTCCCCCCACCCCCGATCCTCCGCAGTACCGAACTTCCGCATTGCCTACTTTTCCGCACTACCTACGTTCCCTTGACCGCAAGAGCGACCGCCCCGCGCAGGGGCGCCGTGGCCGTTCGACTGGAGATGCACGTGGCCGGGCGCATCGAGGACTACGCACTCATCGGAGACATGCAGACAGCCGCGCTGGTCTGCCGGGACGGCACAGTCGACTGGCTGTGCCTGCCCCGCTTCGACTCCCATGCCGTCTTCGCAGGACTGCTCGGCACGGAGGAACACGGATTCTGGCGGCTCGGGCCCGCGCACGCGGCCGACGCCGAACCCCCCACGGCGGCGCGCCGCAGATACCGCGGCGACTCGCTCATTCTCGAATCCGAGTGGGACACCCCGCGTGGCACGGTCCGGGTGACCGATTTCATGCCCCCGCGTGACGGCGCCCCGCAGCTCATCCGGATCGTCGAGGGCGTCACCGGCCGGGTGCCGATGCGCTCCGCGCTGCGGATGCGTTTCTCGTACGGCCGCGTGGTGCCCTGGGTGCACAAGCACGAGGGCCGCACGGTCGCCGTCGCCGGACCGGACTCGGTCTGGTTCGACACGGACTGCGAGACGTACGGCAAGGACCTGACCACCTACGCCGACTTCACGGTGGCGCCGGGTGACCGGATCGCCTTCACGATCTCGTGGGAGCCCTCGCACAAGGTGCCGCCCGCGCTGCCCGAGCCGGAGCAGTCCCTGGAGGCGACCGAGGACTTCTGGCGCGACTGGGTCGACCAATGTACGTACCACGGCCCCTACCGCGAGGCCGTGGTGCGCTCCCTGATCACGCTGAAGGCCCTGACGTACGCACCCACGGGCGGCATCGTCGCCGCGCCGACCACCTCCCTCCCGGAGGAGATCGGCGGGGTGCGCAACTGGGACTACCGCTACACCTGGCTGCGCGACGCGGCCATCACCCTCTCCTCGCTGCTGCGCACCGGCTACCGCGAGGAGGCCCGCGCCTGGCGCGAGTGGCTGCTGCGCGCGGTGGCCGGCGACCCGGAGAACCTGCAGATCATGTACGGCATCGCGGGCGAACGGGAGTTGGGCGAGGCCGAGCTCGACTGGCTTCCGGGGTACGAGGGTTCGTCGCCGGTCCGTGTCGGGAACGGCGCGGCGCACCAGCTCCAGCTCGACGTCTACGGCGAGGTCACCGAGGCCCTGCACCTGGCCCACATGACGGGCCTGTCCCGCAACGACTACGCCTCGCTGCTCCAGTTGAAACTGATCCGCTACCTGGAGGACCACTGGGACCAGCCGGACGAGGGGATCTGGGAGGTCCGCGGTCCGCGCCGGCACTTCGTGCACTCCAAGGTGATGGCGTGGGTCGCCGTCGACCGCACGATCAAGCTCATCGAGTCCGGTGACGCGGACGGCCCGCTGGAGAAGTGGCGCGAGCTGCGCGACGACATCCACCGGGACGTCTGCGAGAAGGGCTACGACAAGGAGCGGAACACGTTCACGCAGTCGTACGGCTCGAAGGAGCTGGACGCCTCGCTGCTGCTGATTCCGCAGATGGGCTTCCTGCCGCCGGACGACAAGCGGGTGATCGGCACGATCGAGGCGATCCAGCGTGAGCTGTCCACCGCGGACGGCTTCATCCTGCGCTACCCGACGACCGGCGAGCACGCGGGCGTGGACGGCCTGGAGGGCGACGAGGGCGCGTTCCTCGCCTGCTCGTTCTGGATGGCCGACGACCTCGCGATGATCGGGCGGGTCGACGAGGCCCGCAAGCTCTTCGAGCGCCTGCTCGCCCTGCGCAACGACCTCGGCCTGCTGGCCGAGGAGTGGGACCCGCGCCTGCAGCGCCAGGTCGGGAACTTCCCGCAGGCCTTCAGCCACGTCCCGCTGATCGACACGGCCCTGCGACTCACCGCGAGCGGCGCGTACGGCGGCTGACCCCCCGCCTGACGGCGCGCCGGGGCACATTCCGCTCCGGCGCGGCCGACGAGGTGCGACCCGGGCGCCCTGTTCCGCCTCGGCCACCGGAGCCCGTCCACCCGGGCGGGCTCCCGGCCTCCGGCCCCCACCTCGTCCGGTCACCTCGTCCGGTCACCTCGTTCGGCCGTTCCTGGCCCAGGTGAGCGCCTAGCCGGCCGACCGGAGATGCCCTCGCAACCCGTCCGCGGGTAGCGTCCGCAGCATGGACAGCCGTTACGACACCCAGGGCGCCGGAATCACCGTGCAGCGGGCCCTCGAGCTGCCCGGTCTACGGAGCGGGCTGCCGGAGATCCTCGCGGGGGCCGACCGGCTGCAGCGCACCGTGCGCTGGGTGCATGCCGGCGAGGTGCCGAACATCGCCTCGCTCCTCAAGGGCGGCGAACTGCTCCTGACCACGGGATACGGGCTCGGCACCCGCCCGGCGGAGCAGCGGGCGTTCGTCCGCACGCTCGCCGAGCGCGGTATCGCCGCGCTCGTCGTAGAACTCGGCCCGCGCTTCACCCGGCTGCCCGCCGCCCTCGTGGAGACGGCGCGCTCCGCCGGCCTGCCGCTGGTCCAGTTGCACCGCGAGGTGCCCTTCGTGACGGTCACGGAGGAGATCCACACCGAGATCGTCAACGGTCACTACACGCTGCTCCAGCAGGCCGAAGAGGTGCACCGGCGCTGCACCGAGGCTCTCCTCGGCGGCGGTGGAGTGCCCCAAGTGCTGCGCATTCTGGCCGACTTCAGCGGCAACCCGGTCTTCCTGGAGACCGCCGACGGGCAGCTCCTGTACTCGGCCGGGGCCGGTGCCGCGGGCGCCGACCCGCTCCAGGTCTGGGAGGGGATGCGCGGCCAGCACAAGGAGGAGCCGCCCGCGGGGACGACCCTGGTGGACGTGCCCGGCGGCGGACCGGGCACCGGTTCCGTGCGGGCACGCCTGGTCGTGCTGCCGGTCAGCGCCCCCGTCGCCCCGGTGCACCGGCTCGCCGCCGAACGGGCCGCCGGCATCCTGGCCGTCGTGCTGATGCAGGCGCGCCAGGAAGAAGAGCTGGCCGCGCGCGGACGCGGCGACTTCCTCACGGACCTCGCCGAGGGACGCATCGAGGCGGAGGACGCGCCCGCGCAGGCCCGTGTGCTCGGCTTCAAGCCCGGCAACAGCCCGCTCCTGCCGGTCGTGATGCGCCTGGCCGACGGTCTCGCCCCGGGCGGCGGCTGGGCGGTCCTCGCCCGCGCGGTCGCCGAGGAGCTGGCCTCGGTCGGCGTCCCGGTCCTGCTGGGCGTCCGTCCCGTCGAGGGCCGTGTCCCGCTGCTCCTCGGCCTGCGCGCGGAGTCGGAACGCTCGACCGTCGCCGACCGGGTCGCGGCGGCGCTGCGCGCGGGCGTGGAGCGCGCGGGCATGCAGCGGCCCGGGGCACAGCCGCCGGTCGTGGTGGTCGGGGTGGCGGGCGGCTGGGCGGCCGCGTCGGCGGGCCTGCGGCACGCGGCGGAGACGGCGACGGCCGCACAGGGCCTGTCGGACCGCCCCTGGTACGACGCCCGCCGCCTGGACATCGACCTGCTGCTGTGGCGGCTGCGCGAGCATCCCGACCTGGCCGCCTTCGTGGACCGGGCGATCGGCCCGCTGACCGATCACGACCGCCGCTCCAAGCCGCCGCTGCTTCCCACCTTGGAGACCTATCTGGCGCACGCGGGCCGCAAGGCGGAGACCGCCCGCGAACTGCACCTCAACCGGCAGACCCTCTACAACCGGCTGGCGCGGATAGGGGAGTTGCTGGGCACGGACCTCGACGACCCTCAGACGGTCCTGGCGTTGAGCCTGGCCCTGCGGGCCCGCAGACACGTGCCGTAGCGGGCACGGCGTCGCTCACCCGCGCCGGCGGTCCCGCCACCCGGAGCGAACCACGGGTCAGCTCAACGGCCTGGGCTGCGTCAACTCGTCGTACACGCTGAGCACTTGGGCCACCGTCTCGTCCTCGGTCGGCCAGGTGGCGGCCTGCCGGGTGCCGCGCTCGCGCAGTTCCTCCTGGCGCGCCGGATCCGCCAGCAACCGGACGACCGTGTCGCCGAGCGCCCTCGCGTCGCCGTACGGGACGAGTTCCGCGGCGTCGCCGACGAGTTCGGGGATGCCGCCGACGGCGGTCGCGACGAGCGGCACCCGCGCGTGCAGCGCCTCCTGCGCGAGGACCGACCGCGATTCCCAACTGCTGGGCAGCAGCGCGAGGTCGGCGGCCGCGAGCAGTTCCGTGATGTCGTCGCGCCGCCCGATGAGCCGGACCGGCAGTTCCTCGTCCTCGATGCGACGCTGGAGGACGGCGCGCAGCGGCCCCTCCCCCGCGATCACGAGCAGCGGCACCGGATCGAGCCGGCACCAGGCGCGCGCCGCGTCCAGTAGCGTCTCGTAACCGCGCTGCCGGTCGAGCGAGCCGACCGCCATGAGCAACGGACGGTCGGTCGAACCGAGTTCGGCCCGCGCCTTGTGCCGGTACCGGTCCGGGTCTGCGGGCTCGACGGGCGGGCGCGGCGCGGGCAGCGCTACCGCGGCGAGCCGCGCGTCCCGCGCTCCCCTGCGGCGCGCCCGGTCCACCAGGTCGGAGGAGGTGCCGAGGACCACCGACGCGGCCCGTGCGACCCGTCGTTCGAGGAGGCGCAGCAGATGGGCCCGCGCTCCCTCGGCGTCCGCCCGCGTGTGCCAGGTGACGACGAGCGGCACGCGCCGCCCGCTGAGCGCCAGGGCCGCCCGCAGCGCGGCGTGCAGTCCGTGCGCGTGCACCAGATCGGCCTCGGCGCACGCCGCCCGCAGCGCGGACACGGAGGAGGGATCGCTGCTGCGGGGGACGGGGACGTGGTGGGCGCCCACCCCGGAGAACCCGTACGAGCGGTCGGCCTCGGTGGGGGCGCACACGGTGACCCGCACGCCCCGGGCGACGAGCCCCGAGGCCAGCGACCGCACGTGCGCGCTGCTGCCCGCGCTGCCGCCGCCGAGCACCTGCACGGTGCGCAGCGGCGACTGGCCGTGCGGTGAGTGGCTGCTCACGTGGCTCACGTGGCCGGGGCTCCTGGTTCGGCGTCGGACCGTCACGAAGAAACGTACAGAAGGATCGCGCGGAGGGGGTGGACCGCACGTCGTGCACGGCGTATCTACGCCAAGGATGCCAGGCCGTACGGGTGTTCCGGCACAGCCATCGCGACGAGGGCACGTCAGAGAAGGCAACTCGACGACGACGGTCACCCGCACGAGTGAGAAACGCCCCGGTCCGACGGCCTCCGGCCACGCGTCGGGCGACTGGGGCCCCACGAGGTCCTTCCGCCCCGGGATCCACCTGGTTCACACGACCACCACGGGTCGCATCCGTCGCACCGCGCGCCCCTCCGCACGGTTGCGCCCCACACCCGGTGGCCGTTCCGCGCACCGCACGGCCGGCGTGGACCGGGGGCGTCTCACCGGTGAACCGTGACGGCTCGCGCGGGCCGCGTGATGCTCGTCGCCGGAATGCGGGGGGCTCGCAAGGTGTCACGCGCGTGTCCGCCCCCGCCCCTCACTCCCTGAGATACCTGAACGCCCCCACCGCCGCGGCACTGACCCGCGGTCCGCAGGCCGCCGCCGTCACCAGGGCCGCCGCGTGGGCGACCAGGCCGGTTCGCCCGGTGCCGAGGACGACGGCGGTACCGAGCGCGGCGCCCAGTGCGTGCGCGCCCGCGTCGCCGATCATGGCGCGCTCTGCGAGATCGTCGCCGAGGACGGCGGCGACGGCGCCCAGCGCCCCCGCCGCCACCTGCCCCGCCTCGCCGCCGCGCAGCACCCCGGGCACGCCGAGCGCGAGGACGGCACCGGCGGCACTGCCCGGCCGTACGTCGACCAGGTTGACGAAGTGCGCGGTGCCGGCGATCACGACACCGGCGAGCACCTTGTCCAGCGGCCGCTCCTTCAGCAGCGCCCCGGTCACCAGCCCCGCCGCCGTGATCCCGAACAGCTTGACGGCCCCGCTGGTCACCTCTCCGTCGCGCAACGCGCCCAGATGAGCCCGGAACCCGCGCCGCGGGTCACCGGCCCCGGCGAGGTCGTCGTACGTGCCGCACGCACCGGCGACGGCGACGGCCAGCCCCGCGGCTGGGCGGACCCGGGCGGCTGCGAAGGTCGCGCCCACAGCGGTCGCGGGGCCCGCGAGAAGGTCGACGGTGCGCCCCGCGTGGTTGGCACGGGCCCAACGGTCCGGTCCACCGGGCGGCTTGGCCCGTATGCCGACGAGACACGCGCGCGCGACCGCCGCCGCGCCCACGAACCCGACGACCCGTCGCTCCCGACGCATGATCATGCGACCACCCTGGAAGGCCGCACGAACGCCTCTGCGGCCGGGACCGGGGCCACCGCGCGCAACCGATCCACGGGTCGTGGGCCGCCTGTCCCCACAGCCGCGTCCACGAACAACCCCCCAATCGGTCCAGCAGCCGCAGCCGGCCCCTCCCCCGAGGCACCGCCCCGAAGCCGCGCGGCGGCCCGCCTCAGCCGTCCGCGCGGGCCGTCGCCAGGAGTTCCTCGGCGTGGGCCCGGGCCGTCTCCGAGTCCTCCTGGCCGGCGAGCATCCGGGACAGTTCCCGGATGCGCTCCTCGCCCTCCAGGACCTTGACGCCGGAGCGGGTCACCGACCCGTCGTTGGTCTTCTCGACCAGCAGCTGGCGGTCGGCGAACGCGGCCACCTGCGGCAGGTGCGTCACGACGACGACCTGCGCGGTCTTGGCGAGCCGGGCCAGCCGGCGCCCGATCTCGACGGCGGCCTTGCCGCCGACACCCGCGTCGACCTCGTCGAAGAGATAGGTCGGCACCGGGTCCGTCCCCGCGAACACGACCTCCACCGCGAGCATCACGCGGGAGAGTTCACCACCCGACGCGCCCTTGGCGATGGGCCGCGGCGGCGCACCGGGGTGCGGGGCGAGCAGCAGCTCCACCTCGTCGACGCCCGCCGAGCCGTAGGCCACCGTGCGTCCGCCGACCTCGACCCCCTCCGGGTCGTCGGTCTGCCGGATCTCGAAGGACACGCGCGCGTGGGGCATGGCCAGCGAGGCCAGTTCGGCGGTGACGGCGGCGGCGAACCGTTCGGCGGCCTCCGCGCGAGCGTCGGTCAACGCCTGGGCGAGTCCGCCCAGTTCGGCACGGAGCGCGTCCCGCTCGGCGGTCAGCTCACCGAGCCGGTCGTCGTCGCCGTCCAGCTCGGTGAGCCGGGCGGCGCCCTGTTCGGCCCAGCCGAGCACGGCGTCGATGTCCGTGCCGTACTTGCGGGTCAGCTGGGTGAGTGCGGCGCGGCGCTCCTCGACCGCCGCCAGCCGCAGCGGGTCGGCGTCGAGGTCGTCGGCGTAGCCGGCGAGTTCTCCCGCCACGTCGCCGAGCAGGATCGCGATCTCGCCGATCCGGCCGGACAGGGTGGCGAGGGCCGAGTCGTGCGAGCGCACGGCCTCCAGGGCGCGGTGGGCGCCCGCGACGAGGGTGGCCGCGTCGATGCCCTCGGGGTCCTCGGGATTGCCCGCGAGCGCGGCGTGGGCGACCGTCGCGGCCGAGGCGAGGGCCTCCGCGTGGCCGAGCCGCTCCGCCTCCGCCGCCAGTTCGGTGTCCTCACCGGCGCGCGGCTCGACGGCCGCGATCTCCTCGAGCCCGAAGCGCAGCAGGTCGGCCTCCTGGGCGCGTTCCCGCGCGCGGGTGGTGATCTCGTCCAGCTCGGCCGAGATCGCCCGGAGTCGGCGGTAGGCGCCCGCGTACTTGGTGAGGGGTACGGCGACGGCGTCACCGGCGTACCGGTCCAGGGCCTGCCGCTGCCGGGACAGCTTGAGCAGCCCCTGCTGGTCGGTCTGCCCGTGCACCGCGACGAGCTCGTCGGCGAGCTCGGCGAGCACGCCCACCGGCACCGAGCGGCCGCCCAGGTGGGCCCGTGAGCGCCCCTCGGCCGAAACGGTACGGCTGAACAGCAGCGCGCCGTCGTCCAGCTCGGCGCCCGCCTCCTCGGCCCGTACGACGGCCGTCCCGCCCGGGGGCACGGTGATCCGTCCCTCCACGACGGCGCTCTTGGCGCCGATCCGAACGAGGGCCGGGTCCGCACGTCCTCCCAGCAGCAGCCCGAGGCTGGTGACCACCATCGTCTTGCCCGCGCCGGTCTCACCGGTCACGGCGGTGAAGCCGGGCGACAGCTCGACCACCGCGTCGTCGATGACTCCGAGCGACCGTATCCGCATCTCCTCCAACACGGACACGACCTTACGAGGTCGGGGGCGGGGTGTGCGACGGGCCCCGCCCCGCCGGTGCGAAGGCGCAGGTGACAAGGCCGCACAAAGAGGCCGTTGTCACCCGCGTGAGTGGGGCTCCGCACATGCGGAACCCCAGTCGTCCTCGTACCGCTAGTGGGGTGCCCCACGCCAGCCGGCGACCGGCAGGGCGAACTTGGCGACCAGCCGATCGGTGAAGGAGGCGTGGTGCAGCCGCGCCAGGCGTACGGGCACAGCACCGCGCCGCACCTCGACGCGCGCGCCGGGCGGCAGCTCCACCGTGCGCCGCCCGTCGCACCACAGCACCCCCGGCGGGATGTGCGGCAGCACCTCCACGGCGAGCACCGAGTCCGGCGAGGTCACCAGCGGCTTCGCGAACAGGGCGTGCGCGCTGATCGGTACCATCAGCAGTGCCTCGACCTCGGGCCAGACCACCGGCCCGCCCGCGGAGAAGGCGTACGCCGTCGAGCCGGTCGGGGTCGCGCACACGATCCCGTCGCAGCCGAACCCGGTGACGGGCCGCCCGTCGATCTCCAGCACCACTTCGAGGAGCTTCTCGGCGGACACCTTCTGCACGGCCGCCTCGTTCAGCGCCCAGTCGGTGTGCACGATGTCGCCGTTCTGATGGACGACGACATCGACGGTCATGCGTTCCTCGACCTCGTAGGCCTTGGTCACGACCCGGTCGACGACCTTGTCCAGGTCGTCGCGCTCGGCCTCGGCGAGGAAGCCGACGCGTCCCAGGTTGACGCCGAGCATCGGGACCCCGGAGGCCCGGGCGAACTCGGCACCGCGCAGCAGCGTGCCGTCACCGCCGAGAACGATGAGCAGCTCACAGCCGTCGAGACACTGCGGGGTGGCCTCCTTGACGAGTTCCACCTGGTCGGGCAGCGGAAGGTCCGCCGCCTCGGCCTCCAGGACCCGCACGCCGATCCCGGAGCGCAACAGCCCCTCGACGACCAGCTCGGCGCTGCGGATGGCTGCCGGACGCCCGGTGTGGGCCAGCAGGAAAACAGTACGAGCTCGGGTCTGTGTCAACGCGGCCCCTCCGCCACTGCACGGTCAACGTCGGCCGGGTCGAGTTCGGGTGCCCCGGCCCGCAGCCACAGAAAGTACTCGACGTTGCCCGAGGGTCCGGGCAACGGACTTGCGGTCACACCCCGTACTCCGAGCCCCAGCTCGTGGGCGCGTCCGGCCACCGCGCGCACGGCCTCGGCACGCAGCTCCGGGCTGCGCACCACACCGCCGCTGCCCAGTCGGTCCTTCCCCACCTCGAACTGCGGCTTGACCATCATCACCAGGTCGGCATCCGGCGCCGCGCACCGCACGAGGGCGGGCAGCACCAGTCCGAGCGGGATGAAGGACAGATCCCCGACAACAAGGTCCACGGGCTCCCCATCGATCGCCTCCAACGTCAACTCGCGTACGTTCGTACGGTCCTTGACGGTGACGCGTTCATCGCTCTGCAGAGACCAGGCGAGTTGTCCGTAACCGACGTCGACGGCGAGGACGTGGGCGACACCCGCGCGCAGCAGGACGTCGGTGAAGCCTCCGGTGGAGGCGCCGGCGTCGAGCGCCCGCCGTCCCTCGACCTTCAGGCCCTGGGGCACGAAGGCGGCGAGGGCGCCGGCGAGCTTGTGCCCGCCGCGCGAGACGTAGTCGGGATCGCTGTCGTCCTTCGTCACGACGATCGCGGCCGCGGTCTCCACCTGTGTGGCGGGCTTGGTCGCGAGGGTCTTGCCCACGCTGACCCGCCCCGCGGCGATCAGCTGGCCCGCGTGCTCGCGCGAGCGGGCGAGTTTCCGGCGGACCAGCTCGGCGTCGAGGCGTCGGCGCGCCACTCCTGCCACGTTCGGTTCAGCTCCTCGTGTACGTCGATGGGGGCGCCGGAGGTCCCGGGCGGGCGTCGAGCTCGGTGAGCGCGTCGCGCAGCCCCCGGTGTACATCCTCGTACACCTCGACGTGGCCGTCCGTCGCGAGGTGGTCGGCGTCCGCGAGCCGGTCGAGCCGGGCGTCGACGTCCGCGTCGCCCGAGGGCACGCGCGGGACGTTCAGCGGGGCCGGTGCGGCGGGGTCGTACGCCGGTTCCGGCGGTGCCGGTGCGGGCGCGCCGGGCTCCGCGGGCGTCGGGGCCTGCGGGACCTCGCCCTCGGGGACTGAGTCGTTCATGCCCCGACGCTACCGCGAAGCGCTGCGGTACCGTCGATCACGATGGCGACGATTGAGGAGTGCCGCGCCGCACTCGACAAGCTTTCGGACAACATGGCGAGCGCGGAAGGGGACGTGCGCACCGCCGCGGCCCTGGACCGGTCGCTGAGCTGCCGTGTCACCGACCTGGACATCACCTTCGTGGGCCGCCTCAAGGACGGCCGGATCGAGGTGCTCGACACGCTCCAGGGCCCTCCCCCGGACAAGGCCCAGATCCGTCTGACCATGGCGGGCGACGATCTGGTGGCGATGGTGGACGGCAGACTGAACTTCGCGAAGGCCTGGGGTTCGGGCCGGGTGAAGCTGGAGGCGGGCCTGCGGGACCTGTTCCGGCTCAGGACCCTTCTGTAGCCACCGACGCCGCGACGGCGGCCACGCGCGCCCTGCGGGCCGCGGGCACCACGAGGGGTGTCCCGGTCTCCGGGTCGTCGATGACCTGGCAGCGCAGGCCGAACACCTCTTCGACCAGGTCGGCCGTGACGATGTCGTTCGGCGCGCCCTCGGCGATGATCTCGCCGCCGCGCAGCGCTATCAGGTGGGTGGCGTAGCGGGCCGCGTGGTTGAGGTCGTGCAGCACGGCGACGAGGGTGCGGCCCTGCGTCTCGTGGAGCTCGGCGCACAGGTCGAGGACGTCGATCTGGTGCTGGATGTCGAGGTAGGTCGTCGGCTCGTCGAGGAGCAGCAGCGGGGTCTGCTGCGCGAGGGCCATGGCGATCCACACGCGCTGGCGCTGGCCGCCGGAGAGTTCGTCCACGTAGCGGTCGGCGAGTTCGGCGACGCCGGTGGAGGCCATCGACTCCTGGACCACCCGCTCGTCCTCCGCGGACCACTGGCGCAGCAGGCCCTGGTGCGGGTAGCGGCCCCGGCCGACGAGGTCGCCGACCGTGATGCCGTCGGGCGCGATCGACGACTGCGGCAGCAGTCCGAGGGTGCGGGCGACCTTCTTCGCGGGCATCGACTGGATGGCGTGCCCGTCGAGCAGGACGCGGCCCTCGGAGGGCTTCAGCATGCGGGAAAGGGCCCGCAGCAGGGTGGACTTGCCGCACGCGTTCGGGCCGACGATCACCGTGAAGGAGTTGTCGGGGATCTCCACCGACAGCTTCTCCGCGATGACGCGCTGGTCGTAGCCGAGGGTGACGTTGTCGGCGGACAGGCGGTTCACAGTGCTCCTTGGGATGTTCTCGTCCGCGTTCACGGGGGTGGCCTTCGCCGCGCGGCTCATATCCGGCCCGCCTTGCGCTCGGTGACCAGGAGCCACAGCAGGTAGACGCCGCCGAGGACTCCGGTCACGACACCGACGGGCAACTGGTCGGCGCCGAAGGCGCGCTGCGCGGCCCAGTCCGCGACGATGAGCAGGGTCGCGCCCATGCACATCGACGGCACCAGGTTGGGGCCGGGCGACCGCGTGAGCCGACGGGCCAGCTGGGGCGCGGTGAGCGCCACGAAGCCGACCGGTCCCGCGGCGGCGGTGGCACCCGCGGTGAGCAGCACGGCGGCCACCATCAGCAGCAGCCGCGTCCGCTCGACGCTCACTCCGAGGGCGTACGACACGTCGTCGCCCATCTCCATCATGCGCAGTCCGCGGGCGTTGCCGAGGACGAGCGGGACGAGGACGCCGCAGAGGATGAGCAGGGGCCAGACCTGCGCCCAGTCACGGCCGTTGAGGGAGCCGGTCATCCAGACGACGGCGCGGGCCGCGTCCACGAGGTCGGCCTTGGTGAGCAGATAGCCGTTGACCGCGGTCACGATCGCGGAGACGCCTATGCCGACCAGAACGAGCCGGTACCCGTGCACACCCCGCTTCCAGGCGAGCAGATAGATGGCGAGACCGGTCACGAGGCCGCCGGCGAGCGCTCCGAGAGCCACCTCGGTCGCGCTGCCCGAGAAGAGCACGATCATGATGAGCGCGCCGGCCGTGGAGCCCTGCCCGAGCCCGAGGACGTCGGGACTGCCCAGCGGATTGCGGGAGATGGACTGGAAGAGCGCGCCGCCCAGCCCGAGCGAGGCACCCACCAGCAGTCCGACCAGGACCCGCGGCAGCCGCAGGTCGTTGACGATGAACTCCTGGCTCGCGTTGCCCTCGCCGAACAGCGTCCTGATCACGTCGGCGACGGGGATCGGGAAGTCGCCGGTGCCGATGAGCACCACACTCGCGGCGGCCGCGGCCACCAGCAGCAGGACGACCACGACGGACGTTCGGATGTCGAGGCGGACGGAGATGCCGCCGGCCGTGCGGACCGACCGGACGCGTCGGGTGACCGGCGCGGGATCGGCTTGCGCGCGGGCGGTTCGGATACGTGGGGTCGTCACAGCTGCGCCGTCCTCCGTCGCCGTACGAGAAAGATGAAGACCGGTCCGCCGAGGATCGCGGTGACGATGCCGACCTGGAGTTCCGCCGGTCGGGCGACCATCCGTCCGAGGACGTCGGCGCCGAGCAGCAGAACGGGCGACAGGACGGTGGCGTACGGCAGGATCCAGCGCAGGTCGGGGCCGGTGAAGGACCGGACGACGTGCGGGACCATCAGCCCCACGAACACGATCGGCCCGCAGGCGGCGGTCGCGGCGCCGCACAGCACGGTCGCCGCGGCCATGGACAGCGCACGGGTGCGATTGAGGTTGGCGCCGAGGGCACGGGCGGTGTCGTCACCCATGGCCATCGCGTTCAGCGGCCGGGCCAGGGCCAGCGCCAGCAGGGTGCCGACGGCGAGGAAGGGGGCGACCTGCCGGATCGTCGAGTCGGTCGCCGAGGCGAGTGAACCGACCGTCCAGAAGCGCATCTTGCCGAGCGCCGCGTCGTCCGTGATCATCACGGCCTGCAGATAGCCGTAGAGAGCGGCGCTGATCGCGGTACCGGCGAGCGCGAGCCGTACCGGGGTGGCGCCCCGGCTGCCGCCCAGGAACCAGACGAGCGCACCGACGGCCGCCGCGCCGGCGAAGGCGAACCAGACGTAGCCGCTCAGCGAGGTGACACCGAAGAAGGTGATCGCGGTGACGACCGCTGCGGACGCCCCCGCGTTGATGCCGAGCAGCCCCGGGTCGGCCAGCGGATTGCGGGTGAGCGCCTGGAGAACGGCACCGGAGAGACCGAGTGCCGCTCCCACCAGCAGTCCGAGGACAGTACGCGAGATCCGGTCACCGACCACGACATCGGAGAACGTCCCCGAGTCGTGGAACAGGCCGTGCCACACCTGGTCCAACGGCAGCGCCTTCGCGCCGATCGCGATACTCGCCAACGCGACAAGCACCAGGAGCCCCACGGAGATCAGGAGTCCGAGGGTTCGTATCGCCCGTCGGGTCGGGGGCGCGGGGGCGGTTTCCGCGCGCTGTTCTGGAGGACTGTCGACCAACACGAGGTTAGGTTAGCCTAGCCTCGCATCTGCTCTCGATCCGGCTCCGCACCGCGCCCACGCACCAACGCCCAGGTCAGCGACCGCACTGGACGACCCGTCGGCTCTAGAGCCCGAGCCGCGCCAGCGCCTTACCGCCGTCCAGCTCACACCCGGACTCCCCGGCGGCCGTCCAGGCGGCGGCGCACAGGGCGCGCAGTCCGTCGATGGCCTCGCCGTCACCGGACAGCTCCAGCTCCTCGCTCCCCGCCTTCGCCGTCCAGCCGCCACAGCGGAACCCCTCGCCGGCCTCCTCGACCTCCGGCTGACCGGTGAGCATCCCGCGGAGGTCGGCATCCACGTAGGTCGGCCGGTGCTGCGGCGGCGCGGCGAGCAGCTGCGCGCCGTCCGTCACCCCGGTGAGGACGAGCAGCGAGTCCACCTCGCCGTTGAACGCGCCCTCGATGTCGGTGTCCAGCCGGTCGCCGACCACCAGCGGCCGCTTCGCACCGGTCCGCAGAATCGTCTCGCGGTGCATCGGGGGCAGCGGCTTGCCCGCCACCTGCGGCTCGGCGCCCGTGGCGATCCGGACGACCTCCACCGCCGCGCCGTTCCCCGGCGCGATACCGCGCGCGCTCGGGATCGTCAGGTCGGTGTTCGAGGCGAACCACGGCACCCCGCGCGCGATGGCGTAACAGGCCTCGGCGAAGCGCGACCAGACCAGGTCGGGACCGCCGTACCCCTGCGCGACCGCCACCGGCTCGTCGTCCGCCGAGTCGACCGGCTCGAGGCCGCGCTCACGGAGCGCGACCCGCAGGCCCTCACCGCCGATGACCAGCACCCGCGCACCGGCGGGCACCTGCTCGCTGATGAGCCGCGCCACGGCCTGCGCCGAGGTGATCACGTCGGAGGCCGCAGCCGGTATGCCCAGCTCCGTGAGGTGCTCGGCGACCGCGTCCGGCGTCCGCAGCGCGTTGTTCGTGACGTACGCGAGGTGCATTCCGCCGGAGCTCGCCGTCCCGAGGGACTCCACGGCGTGCGCGATCGCGTTCCCCCCGGCGTAGACCACACCGTCCAGGTCGAGCAGCGCCGTGTCGTACGCCTCGCTCAGGGCCTGACTGCTGGCTTCGGGCCTCGTCCTGACGGTCTGGCTCATTACGCATCGCTCCTCGCTCGATCCCTTTGCCCCGATCATCGCTCATGCCACTGACACACTTACGATGCCTCAATGAACTATGCGGGTCCCGAGGAGGAAACACCGGCACGGAACGGTCTTGAGCTCACCCCGTTCCAAGGCCTGCGCTACGACCCCGACCGGGTCGGCAGCCTGGCCGCCGTGACATCCCCGCCGTACGACGTGATCGTCCGGCCCGACGGCCTGCTCGAACTCGAATCCGCGGACCCGTACAACATCGTGCGGCTGATCCTCCCGCAGGACCACTCGCCCGCCGCCCGCAACCAGCAGGCCGCCGACACACTGCGCCGCTGGCGGGCCGAGGGCGTCCTGACGACCGACACCGAGCCGGGCCTGTACGTGTACGAGCAGCGCGACGGCGACCTGCTGCAGCGCGGCGTGATCGGCACCCTGCGGCTGTCCGAGCCCGCGGACGGCGTCGTGCTGCCCCACGAGGACGTGATGCCGCACATCGTCGCGGACCGCGCGGACCTGATGCGGGCCACGTCCGCCAACCTCGAACCGCTGCTGCTCACCTACCGCGGGAACGGTTCCGGCTGTGGCACGGCCACCGTCGTCGAGAAGACCGCGACGCTGCCCCCGTTGCTGGCCACCACCACGGAGGACGGCATCAGCCACCGTCTGTGGGCGGTGACGGATCCGGCCGACCTCACGGAGATCCGGACGGACCTCGGCCGTCACCAGGCCCTGATCGCCGACGGCCATCACCGCTGGGCGACCTATCTGCGTCTACGCGCGGAGCATCCCTCGCCGAGCCCCTGGGACCACGGCCTCGTCCTCCTCGTGGACACCGCCCGCTACCCGCTCCGGGTCCGGGCCATCCACCGCCTGCTGCACCGCCTGCCGGTCGCGGACGCGCTGGCCGCCCTCGGAGACACCTTCCGTGTGCGCCGCCTCGACGTGCCCCTTACGGAGGCCCTGGAGTCCCTGGCGTCGGCGGCCGCCGACGGAAACGCCTTCCTCCTCGCCGGCGACGGCGCCTTCCACCTGATCGACCGCCCGTCACCGGACCTCCTGGCCCGTACGATCCCGGCCGGCCATCCGGAGGCCTGGCGCACCCTGGACGCGACGGTCCTGCACGCCACGCTCCTCGACCATGTGTGGGGCATCCCGGAGGACTCGCCCGAGCACATCGCGTACATCCACGACACGGTCGCCACGGTGGAGAAGGCCGAACACGACGGCGGCACGGCCGTCCTGATGCACCCGGTCCGCGAGGAGGTCGTACGCGATCTCGCCCGGCAGGGCGTCACGATGCCCCGCAAGTCGACGTCCTTCGGCCCCAAGCCGGCATCGGGACTGGTCCTGCGCGCTCTCACGCCCTGAAACGCCACGTGGGCGGCGGTACTCCTTCCGGAGTCCCGCCGCCCACGTGGTGAACCGCTGTGTCGGACGTCAGCTCTGAGGACGCTGGGGAGCGTCACCCTTGCTGTCGTCCTCATCCTCGTCCTCGGCGACGAGGTCGTCGTCCTCGGCGTCCTGGAGGTCGTCGTCGGCGAGGTCGTCGTCAACGTCGTCCGTGGCCACACCCGCGATCTCCGCGTCGTCACCGTCGTCGTCGACATCGTCTTCGTCGTCGGCCGGAACCTCGGTGTCGGCCTCCTCGGAGACGGCCACCTGCGCCCGCTCGCCTTCCTCGTCGTCATCGTCCTCGACGAACGCGTCGACGAACTCGACACCGTCCATCTCGGCGAGCCGGTCGGAGGCGTCCGTGCTCCCGTCCTTGTCGGACTCGACGGCCTTGGCGAACCACTCACGGGCCTCGCCCTCACGGCCGGCCGCGAGCAGCGCGTCGGCGTAGGCGTACCGCAGGCGCGCGCTCCAGGGCTGGACGGAGTTCGACGCGAGCTCCGGGCTCTGCAGGGTGACGATGGCCGCGTCGAGCTGGTCCATGTCACGCCGGGCACCGGCCGCGACGAGCCGCATCTCGACCTGGGAGGCCTTGTCCAGCTTCTGCACCTCGGGGGCGCCGGCCATCTCCAGGGCCTTCTCGGGCCGGCCGAGACCGCGCTCGCAGTCCGCCATGACGGGCCACAGCTCGACACTGCCGGTCATCCGACGCGCGGCACGGAACTCCGCGAGGGCCTCGCTGAACTTCTGGTTGGCGTACGCGGCGAACCCGGCGGCCTCCCGCACGGCGGCGACGCGGGAAGCGAGCCGCAGAGCGATCCGCGAGTACGCGTAGGCCGCCTCGGGGTCCTCGTCGATCAACCGGGCGACCATCACCAGGTTGCGGGAGACCTCCTCCGCAAGCCCCTTGGGCAGGCTCTGGAGCTCCTGCCGTACGTCCTTGTCGATCTCGTCGCCGGTGACGTCGTCCGGGATCGGCAGCCGCTTGATCGGCTCACGGTCCCGCTCCCGCTCGTCGCGGTAGCCTCCGCCGCCGCGCCGGTCGTCACCACCGCGGTCGTCACGGCCACGGAAGCCTCCGGGACGCCCGCCCCGGTCGTCACGCCCACGGTCGTCGCGGCCACGGAAGCCGCCACCGCGGCTGTCGCCGCCCCGGTCGTCACGACGGAAGGCCGGACGGTCGCCGTCCCTGCGCTCGTCACGACGGAAGTCGCTGCCGCCGCCACGGTTGTCGTCACGGCGGAAGCCACCACGGTCACCACCGCGATCCCCACCGCGGTCATCACGACGGTCATCGCGACGGAACCCGCCACGATCACCACCGCGGTCGTCGCGCCGGTCGTCACGACGGAAGTCGCTGCCGCCGCCACGGTTGTCGTCACGGCGGAAGCCACCACGGTCACCACCGCGATCCCCACCGCGGTCGTCACGACGGTCGTCACGGCGGAAACCACCGCGGTCGTCATCACGACGCGGGCTGCTGGGACGGTCGTCGCGACGCGGACCACCGGTCGGACGGTCGTCACGACGGAAACCGCCGCCGCTACCACTGCCGCCACGGTTGTCGTCACGACGGAAGCCACCGCCGCTGCCGCCGCCACGGTTGTCGTCGCGACGGAAGCCACCACGGTCACCGCCACGATCCCCACCGCGGTCATCACGACGGTCATCACGGCGGAATCCACCGCCGGTGCCGCCGCCACGGTTGTCGTCGCGACGGAAGCCACCACGGTCACCGCCACGATCCCCACCGCGGTCGTCACGACGGTCATCGCGGCGGAAACCACCGCGGTCGTCATCACGACGCGGGCTGCTGGGACGGTCGTCGCGACGCGGACCACCGGTCGGACGGTCGTCACGACGGAAACCGCCGCCGCTACCACTGCCGCCACGGTTGTCGTCACGACGGAAACCACCGCCGCTGCCGCCGCCACGGTTGTCGTCGCGACGGAAACCACCACGGTCACCGCCACGATCCCCACCGCGGTCATCACGACGGTCATCACGGCGGAATCCACCGCGGTCGTCATCACGACGCGGGCTGCTGGGACGGTCGTCGCGACGCGGACCACCGGTCGGACGGTCGTCACGGTTGAAGGCGGGACGGTCGCCATCCCGGCGGAAGCCGCGGTCACGGTCGTCACGGCGCGGCCCGCTCGGGCGGTCATCGCGACGTGGACCGCCGGTGGGACGGTCGTCACGACGGAACGGCGGACGGCTACCGCCGACGCCACCTCGGTTGTCGTCACGCCGGAAGCCGCCGCTACCGCTACCGCTGCCGCCGCGGTTGTCGTCGCGACGGAAACCGCCACGGTCACCGCCGCGATCGCCGCCGCGGTCGTCACGACGGCTGGAGCCGGCACGGTCGTTGTCACGGCGGTCGTTGTCTCGGCGCGGAGCCCCGCGGTAGCCACCGCGGTCTCCACTGTCACGACGGCGCTCGTCGCGCTCCGGTCGCTCGTCGGGAGAGTTGGTGGACATGGGTGACTCCTGTCTTCGGTACCGCAAGTCATTCTCGCGCAGCCGGGTACCCAGCGCGCTTCGGAAAAACAAAAGGACCCTTGGTCCCAGCGAGTCGCTGGGACCAAGGGTCCTCCAAAGATTGTTCGGCGGCGTCCTACTCTCCCACAGGGTCCCCCCTGCAGTACCATCGGCGCTGTGAGGCTTAGCTTCCGG
Organism: Streptomyces sp. NPDC048643; assembly: GCF_040650615.1. Taxonomy (NCBI): domain Bacteria; kingdom Bacillati; phylum Actinomycetota; class Actinomycetes; order Kitasatosporales; family Streptomycetaceae; genus Streptomyces; species Streptomyces sp. NPDC048643. Next base: position 20 of record NZ_JBEZHO010000067.1, on the reverse strand, counting down.
GTTCGGAATGTAACCGGGCG